>NZ_JBJMLX010000264.1:0-41837 GCF_045805085.1 Niastella sp. | reverse complement strand
GGGGGCAGCGGTGATCATAGCTTTTCCGTTATAAGTTTCTACCCGGTTTAAAATATTGGTAATGCCAACGCCATTGCGGCACTGATTGGTGTTGAAACCAATGCCATCGTCTTCGATGCAAAGGAACACACTGATAGCAGTGTTGTATATTTTTATGATTGCCTTTTTAGCTTTGGCATGGCGGATAATGTTGGTTAACTGTTCCTGGATAATCCGGTAAATGGTTTCCTTGATATTATCGGGGATCAGCGATTCATCCAATCCATGCAGATCGAGGCAAACAGGTTGTTGCTGCAGGATGTTATCAATTGTTTTTTGTAATTCTGCCAGCAAGGTTGTTTCGGCAAAACGGGGCAATACCAGGCGGTGCGATAAATTGCGGATCTCCCGGATAACTTCTTCAATATTGTTTTTACATCTTTCAACAGTGCTTTTTTCTTCATCATAGTTCTCCAGGCTGTATTCCAACTGCAGTTTTACCGCAGCCAGGATCTGGTTGATGTTATCGTGTAATTCCCGGCCTAATTCATTCCGTTCGTTTTCCTGGGTTTTTATCATCATCTTATTAATTACCTTCTGCTGCTCCAGTTTGTTTTTGTGTGCAGCCTGATTGGTCAATTCTTCTGCAGTGATATCCTTCAGGGTAGCAATCACGCCCACCGGTTTTTTATGGTTGTCCCGGGCAAACGTAACGGTTGATAAAAGATGAAACTTCCGGTTATCCTTCCTGGTAAAAACTACCTTGCCCTGCCAGTTACCGGTTTGTTGTAATATTTGTAAAGCCTGTTCGGGCGAATCGTTGATATACTCGTATTTAATGACCTCGCGAAAAAGACAGCCGGTTACATCTTTTGATCGAATGCCATAAACCTGTTCAGCCATTTTGTTGATGTAAATGATACGCAGGTCCATGTCGGTAAAGATCACTGCATCGCTGATATGATCGAGCAGGGCATTCCGTTGAATGTGTATGGTACGGCTATTGGTTTGGGGGTTAACCTGGCGGAATGTAACAGCAGTGTCTGGTTTTTCGGCACAGTAAAAGTTAACGTGCAGGCGATTAGTTTGGCGCATAGGGATTTTGAGATTTTAAGTGATTTTCTTTTAGGATCTGGCAGGAATAAGGGTGTACATGTAAATCTAACGTAGGAATCCCTCGTAATAATATGATTTAACTCAGGTGTAGTGCAAATTTTAAAAGAAGTTGTTTTAGATCAACTAACAAGTAAGAACGTTTGTAATTTTTTTGTTAATACAGGTAAGGATAAACGTAGCGTTAGAAATAGGGTAAATTTCAGCATTTGATAAGGGTTAGCCTGTACACATTTAGTTGATCAGTTGACAAGTTAACACGTTAACAGGTAAACAAGTTAACTGATTGCCATTTGTA
Organism: Niastella sp.; assembly: GCF_045805085.1. NCBI lineage: Bacteria > Pseudomonadati > Bacteroidota > Chitinophagia > Chitinophagales > Chitinophagaceae > Niastella > Niastella sp. The sequence goes on along the minus strand of NZ_JBJMLX010000264.1, from coordinate 40,447 downwards.
TAAGCAAGGGCTTTTTTGCCTTTGGTCGCCGTAGCCTTGGCGTAGGAGACCTTCTGCCTTCTGCTGTCTGCCGTCTGCCTTTTCCTTCATAGCTGTATCAGCCACACCTTCACCTGTTTCGTATTCCTGACGCTCGTCAGGCTTTAACGATAAAGTTTTAGTATGGTTCTTGAGTTTCTTTTCCTGCCATAAAGATGGGTAATAGATTGGTAGGTAAAAACTCTTACCCGTCTGACTTTGAGTATTAATTACCGGTTAATGGCCCATTTCAGGCATACTTTTTCCGGTGTAGCAACGTACCTGTTAAAATCTATATTCAAATGAACTTACCAGCATTGTTGTTGATTGTCACCAGGCTATTATTGCCGGGTTGGGGAACTGATTATGAGCATGCGAAGGAAACTGCTAAACAGGAAAACAAATACATCCTGCTGAACTTCTCAGGTTCCGACTGGTGTGGCCCCTGCATACGAATGCACGATGAAGTATTTGGCAGCGATGCCTTTAAACAGGTTGCAGGCAATAACCTGGTGTTGGTGAATGCCGATTTTCCGCGTTTGAAGAAGAACCAGTTGCCCAAAGAACAACAAAAGCAAAATGAGCACCTGGCCGATCTATATAATCAAAAAGGAAGCTTCCCGTTAACTGTATTATTGTCGGCCGATGGAAAGGTCTTAAAAGAATGGCCGGGCTTTCCTGAAGGAGGCGCCGGGCAATTTGTAAATGAGATAAAAGCAGTCTGTCATGCCGGTAACTGATGTAATGAAGCAAAAGAGCTTACCCCGCTCTTTTTGTGCCATACTCCTGATCGCGGGTAGCCTGTTCATGGGAAGCGCTTGTAAAACCGTTAAGGAATACCAGAAAAACAGGCTCAATGATGCAGAGATGTCATTAAGCAGCAGAAAAGTTGAAAAGCCCGAAGGAAATTTTGAATCGTATCGGGAAGGAGCATCCGGCGCCAATACCGGAAAGCTCGGCGGTGGTTGTGGATGTAACTAATTGCTGGCTTCTACCATTCAATAATTTATGAAGAAGATCTGTTTAACCGTAGTGGGTTTGTATCTGGGATTGTTAACTGCCTTCTCACAAACCATCCCCAAAGACTCCACCGCCTACAAAAGCCGGAAACTAAAACTGGAAGAAGTGAACCTGGTATCGAGCTATTATCAGCAGGATGGCGATCATGCAGCGGTAACCGGCGGTATTGGGTCGCAGCATTTAACCAATATTTCAGGGTCGATAGATCTAAAGCTGAGTAAAAGAGACCGTAAAGACCGTAAACACAGTTTCGTGCTTGATGTAGGGGTTGACCATTTTACATCGGCTTCCACAGATAAAATAGATCCTGCTACTATTTCTTCTGCTTCCCGTAATGATACCCGCATTTATCCCTCTCTGAACTGGTCGGTTGAAAGTGAGAAGAAGGGAACAACAGTTGGGCTGGGAGCCTACTATTCCCGGGAGTGTGATTATTTCGCACATGGGGCCAGTGTAAATTTTGCGGCCAAAACAAAAGACCGCAGTGGCGAATTTTCCATAAACGCCCAGGTATACCTGGATAATGTAAAATTGATCCGGCCAATTGAATTGCGTGACGGCAAACCCATTCCGGGCGACGCCGATAACAATGGCTATGCGCCGCGTAACTCATTCAGCACGTCCTGGTCGTATGCTCAAATAATAAACCAGCGGTTACAGGTCATGTTCCTGATGGACCTTGTTTACCAGCAGGGATACCTGGGACTACCTTTTCACCGGGTGTATTTGAATGATAATTCCGTGCACATTGAACATTTGCCCGACAGGCGGTTTAAACTACCGCTCGGGTTCAGGGCCAATTATTTTGCAGGCGATAAACTCATCATCCGCAGCTTTTACCGGTATTACCAGGATGATTGGGGTTTAAAAGCCCATACGGCAGAGTTGGAAACCGCCATCAAGCTATCCCCGTTTTTTTCTGTTACGCCCTTTTATCGCTTTTATACGCAGCAGGCAACCGATTACTTTGCACCCTACCAGGCCCATACGGCAGCCGATCAATATTTTACCAGTAATTATGACCAGTCATCCTTCAACAGCCACCTGTTTGGCGCAGGAGTACGATTGGCCCCGCCAAAGGGCATATTGGGTAATTCACATGTCAACATGATTGAGGTACGGTATGGACATTATACCCGCACCAATAATTTAAGCTCGAACATTGTTTCAATAAATTGGCGATTTAAATAAAATGTGGCGGCATTTGACGCAATAATTACACAATCTTTAGTTAAACGCTCATGCGTTTGCAATTGGTTAACAATCGGCAGGGAGTGTGGCACGGAATTTTTGGTTGTATCCATAAAGATATAATTATGAAAAAGACCATATTGATGTTATGTGTAGCTTGTGCGCTTGCATTTACCACAACTACAACTTTTGCCCAGGATAAAAAGAAGACAGAGACAGAGGATTCGAAGACAAAAGTAAAACCGAATACAACAGCAGGAGATAAGGCCCATAATGTGATCCATCCTAAACATAAGAAATCACATGGGGTAAAGGCAAAGCATAAAACAGATGAAGGTAAAACGAAAGTAGAAACACAGCCTAACCAATAACATTTATTGAATGCTGAAAAAACAAAAGCTCCTCGCGGAGCTTTTGTTTTTTGTATGTCGACGTTAAGGCTGGTTACATTGTATAATTACTTCTTCGCAGTAACATACCCATTGAATGAAATAGGTTGCCGGTTATTACTGTTAACAACCATCGAGGCTGAACCATTATCAAAGATGGTCATAATAAGTTCCCGGGGGTCTGTGAGGTCTTTGGGCGTAATAGTAACATTCCAGCCGCCCTTTTTATTATTACTCACCATGTATTGAAATTTTGTTGTTGTAAACTGCAGGGGCCCTTCACTGGGGTTTAACGGAGCGGTATAAGCCCGGCCAAAATAGGGGAGGTCGCTTACGATGGTGTCTTTGGATACCCGTAAATCATAATCTGATGTCAGTTGCCGGGTGGCGCCTGCTGTAGGTAAAGCTGTTTGGGCTTTAAACACATAGTTCTGCGCTTCTACTATTTTTTTTATTTCTGCTTTCCTGTCTTTTTTATGTTGTTGAGCCCAGCCAATACCAGGCAGACATATAAAAGCTATTATCGCTAACCAAACATTTTTCATATAACACCCTGTTTAGTCCTATATAAAGAACGGCAAAGGGCTATAAAATGTTTGTTAAATGGGATAACAGGCTGCAGGTCAGATAAAACTTTTAACAATCAGGCCAATCAGTATACTCAGCGAGAAGCTCATCAGCGTGCCAATTAAAATGTACTCTGCTTCCTTACGGGCCTCGGCGCCTTTAATATCATTAAAGCGCAGGATCGATTTGGCGGTAATTAAAAAGCCAACGCCTTCAAAATGGCCTGTTATTACAAATGTGAATACCAGTAAACGTTCAAAAATACCGATCCATTTCCCGGCTTCATTCAGGCTTACGGATGAGCGGATGTTTTGTTCTTCCGCTTCCCGGCGCCAGCGTTGGGTTGCACTGGCCAGTAATAATGATAAGGGAAAGGTAACTATCAAATAGCCGGTGGCAATGGCCCAGGCGCCTTGACTATGCAGTACTGATAGCCAGTTCCTGGGCAACCAGCCGGAAGGGGCTACAAACACACACCATAAAATAAACAGAGTAAGTAAATGCAGGAACTGATCAATGATAAAGTAAATGATCCCCTCCTTTTGATTCAGCTTCCAAAGGTCAATAACAAAGTGCGTGAATATAACCAGTACGGGGAGTTGCCACAGGCCCCAACTGGGAGCAAACAGGTAAACTAAAACCCCATGGATGGCGCAATGCAGGTAAAGCATCCACGAACGCGCTTTTAACCGTTGTTTGTGGCGTACCATGGCACGCGATTGCAAAATGAAGTCGCCTAAGAGGTGAGCGAATATCCATTGAAATAAGGTTACCATGGTTTCGAAGATAACTTAAACCATTGGTATAACCGATTCAAAACGGGTAAGAATTTTTTGCACAACCGGCCAGCCTGCCGCCTGAAGCCGTTGGTGAACCGAAGGTTGTTTTATCTTTAATTTTTTAGCGATGGAAGCCTGGGTATGGTCCTGTAACTGCAGGTAAACCGCTTCGGCCTGTTGTTTGGTTAAACGCTCCAGAATGTAATTGAGGGAAGCACTGTGTACCTGCCATTCGCTGGTGAATTCTTCATCGAAGCAGGCAATGCTAATCATTTCTCCGGTTTTGGTCAATGCATCGAGGTAGGGGCCCGATGCCTGAAATGCCGACCCATCGGAAGTAATTACCTCTCCGCTTTTAAAAGTTATATCACCTATTCCAATGGCCAGCCGTATTTTAAAATTATCCTTTATAAGACAGGTTTGTAATAACAGGGCTATGCGTAAGGCTGCCAGGCGATTTACGGTAAGTGTTATTTGAATGCTATCGCCTCGATATTGTTGCGCCTGCATATCGTGCCATTCCAGTGTGGTGCCTTCAAAGAAGGAACTTAGTAGTTGTTGTAATTTTTTTCTTGAGGCTGGTTTCAGTTGCGATGAGCCTATTATATCGCCACTGATCACTGCTGCCCTTGAGTAATTAGACATAAACTCCCCGGCTTTTCACAAATGTACTCCTTTTCCCGCGGTTTTCCATTATAGTATCACAATACTATAATTGGCCATTATAGTACTGGAATACTATATTGGGCCATTATAGTATTCCAGTACTATATTCACTTTTTTGCATTTTTACGCCAAAAACGTAAAAAGTGAATAGGGCCACTGCAAAAAAATAACCCTTCCCGATGTATCGGGAAGGGTTATCCATATATAACTTCCGGTTATTTTTAGTAGCGGTAGTGCTCTGGCTTAAATGGCCCTTCTTTGGGTATACCCAGGTAAGAAGACTGCTCGTTGGTCAGTTCATCCAGCTCAACACCGATCTTTTTCAGGTGCAAACGGGCAACTTTTTCATCGAGGTGTTTAGGCAGAACGTACACTTTATTTTCGTAGTTCTTGTTGTTTGTCCACAGCTCTAATTGGGCCAGCGTTTGGTTGGTAAATGAATTACTCATTACAAAGCTGGGGTGGCCAGTGGCGCAACCAAGGTTCACTAAGCGGCCTTCAGCCAGCAAAATAACATCCTTTCCATCGATGCTGTATAGGTCTACCTGAGGTTTAATGGTGTCTTTGGTATTTCCGTAGTTGTTATTCAACCAGGCAACGTCAATTTCAATATCAAAGTGGCCAATGTTACAAACAATGGCTTTATCCTTCATAGCACGGAAGTGCTTTTCAGTGATCAGGTCGCGGCAGCCGGAAGCGGTAACAATGATATCAGCTTCTTTAACAGCATCAACCATCTTTTTAACTTCAAAGCCATCCATAGCAGCCTGTAAAGCGCATATAGGATCAATTTCGGTAACGATCACGCGGCAACCTGAACCTGCCAGTGAAGCGGCAGAACCTTTGCCTACGTCGCCATAACCACCTACAACAGCTACTTTACCAGCCAGCATAACATCGGTAGCACGGCGGATAGCATCCACCAGGCTCTCTTTACAACCGTATTTGTTATCGAACTTTGACTTGGTAACTGAGTCGTTTACGTTGATGGCAGGAATGGGTAAAGTACCTTTTGCCATTCTTTCGTACAGGCGGTGAACACCGGTAGTGGTTTCTTCGCTCAAACCTCTGATGTGCTGAACCAGCTCAGGGTATTTATCAAATACGATGTTGGTAAGGTCGCCACCATCGTCGAGGATCATATTCAGCGGGCGGTCGGCGCCACCAAAGAACAGGGTTTGTTCAATGCACCAGTCAGCTTCTTCCAGTGTTTGGCCTTTCCAGGCATATACGCCAATACCGGCAGCAGCAATAGCAGCAGCGGCATGGTCCTGGGTGGAGAAGATGTTGCAAGAGCTCCATTTAACCTCTGCGCCTAAAGCGATCAGGGTTTCAATAAGCACCGCAGTTTGAATGGTCATATGTAAGCAACCTGCAATACGGGCGCCTTTTAAAGGTTGTGACGCTCCATATTCTGCACGCAACGCCATCAAACCCGGCATTTCTGCTTCTGCAAGGCGAATTTCTTTACGACCCCATTCTGCAAGGCTGATATCTTTAACCTTATAAGGAAGTGAAAAATCAATGTTTTTGCTGATAGTAGACATATCTGATTGAATATTTATTTCGGCCGCAAAACTACAATTTTAAGTATAAAACTCAATATAAATCCCCGTTATTAATGGGTGTGGGTTTGGGCCGGTATTTTAACAAAGTGTTTTAAACCATCTTTTTAGTGAGATCGGCTACTGTTTTCTTTTCAAGAATGCGCAGGTTGGCGTCCCGAACCAGTACCATCATGTCGTGCAGCCCGCACTGCTTTTCATCACAGTTTTTACAACGCTCATAAAAGTAAAGGCTTACACAGGGCAGCATGGCTATGGGCCCATCTATTAAGCGAACAATTTTAGCCAGGGGAATGTCTTTGGGCGATTCTTTAAAGAAATACCCACCGCCTTTTCCTTTCTTGCTCTCGAGAATACCGGCTTTTTTCAGTTCCAGCAAGATGTTTTCCAGAAACTTGAGGGGAATGCGTTTCTTTTTTGATATTTCCGCAATAAGAATGGGTTCATTTTCTTTTTTATCAGCCATATACATCAAGGCCTTAAAGGCATACTGGGCTTTCTTGGATAGCATGTATTTTCTTATTTAAACACGTAAAGTCGTCCCGACCTGGGTCGGGGATTATAAGGCCGTAAGATAAAATAATTTATTTATCCTCCACTATGTTAAATGGATGGGTGTATAAGTCCCTGTTAACCGGTATTTGCCAATCCATGCTGCCCGGGAACCTTTATCTTATTATAACCAGTTTATGGTTATAAGCATACTTTATAAGCCCTATTACGCTGTTTGTTTTGGTTTTACGGAAGATGTTCTTGCGATGCGTTTCAACCGTCCGTTCGCTGATGAACAGCCTTTCGGCAATCTGCTTATTGCTGTATTCCTGTTCAATAAGACGAATGACTTCCAACTCCCGGCCGGTAAGGTGGGATTGTTCGGGCGTTACTTTTCTGAGGCGGACAGTAGGATTAGGCATTTCTTTCAGCGTTTTATCGGTTGAGTAAATTTTCTCTATCATATTTTCCAGTGCTTTGGTTATGCTATGTTTATCAATGCTTTTTAGTACATACCCCGTTATGGAACCTTCTTCTATCATGGTATTTACAATGTTATGCTGCTCCTTTTCGAACAAGGCAACCATTTTTACCTGGGGAAATAGCTCTTTTACTTTGTTGACCAGCTCGTGCCCCGTGCGGTATAGCATGGTGATGTCTGCAAACAAGATATCAACGGGTGTACAGGCCATCTGCCGGAGCAGCTCATTGGGGTTGGTGGTTATAATAACAGCTTTGAAATATTCATTTCTTTGTAACAGGGTCAGCAATCCGTCGATTACCGTCTGGTGATCTTCTGCAATAGCCATGCGAATTATATTTCGTTTCATGTCTGGCAGGTTAAGGCCCTAATAGTCAGGTGTATCAAATCTTCTGCCACTGCCTGTAAAAGAAAGAGGCCTGGCTGCAAAGGAGGTAAATAACAGAACGAAGGCGGGAGGACCAGCGGATGTTTTTCCAATTCCAATGTGTGGGAAAGAAGGAAAGGTATAAGCGTATGTAGGATGATCCGGTTTACAGTAGTTCATGTAGCAGTAGTTTGGTAAATCTTACCATAATTTACTTAATTACCCAACAAAAAAGTACAACCGGAATAAAAATTGAGCAATGTCAAATTTCGTATAAGGCAAAAGATGAAACCGCCGGTGAATGGTAAAGTAAATGCAATCCGGTTTTTCAGCTATTATGATTCAAAAAATGACGGTTTTTATAAGTGAATTTTTAAAAAAAACGGGGTTTCCGTTATAAAAAGCAAATAACCCCGTTAGTACGGGGTTATTTACCTATATATAATATTTTAAGTATTTGAAAGGCTGTTATAATCCAAGCACATCGTTCATGGTGAAAATACCTTTTTTATTTTGAAGAAATTCAGCGGCCAATACTGCGCCGGAAGCAAACCCCTTGCGGTTGTGAGCGGTATGTTTTATCTCAATATCGTCAATTTCCGATTTGTATGTGATCGTATGCGTGCCGGGAGCCGGGTCCTCACGTTCACTGATGATCGGCAGTTCCGACGGGTTATTGGTGGCCTCGTTCACCCACTTCTTCTTTTGGCTTATTGAGCCCATAATGCCTTCGGCCAGTGTAATGGCTGTACCACTGGGCGCATCTTTCTTTTGGGTGTGGTGAAGCTCTGTGATCGATACCTGGTATTCCGGATGGGGAGCTATGAGATCAGCCAGCATTTTATTGATGGCAAAGAAAATATTTACGCCTACACTGAAGTTACTGGCATATAACAGCGCGCCGTTCTTTTTAGTACAATGCTCTTTTGCTTCGTTAAACCGTTGCAACCAGCCGGTAGAACCGCTTACCACAGGTACACCTGCATCCAGGCATCTGATAACATTGTCAAAAGCTACTTCAGGACCGGTAAATTCAATAGCTACATCGGCCTTCTTTATATTTTCGATGGTATTATCTCCTATGTTCTCAATACCTACTTTTAAAACTATTTCATGGCCACGTTGCAAGGCGATCTCCTCAATGGCATGGCCCATTTTTCCATATCCTATTAAAGCTATTTTCATCTCTTTGAAGTTAGTTGAACGCGTAAGATTTACAGGGGTGCTAAGTTATCGCTTTTGTGCGATTATCTATCGGCAAACTTGAACACCAGGCTTATACCAATGCTATGGGGCGATGTAATAGCCGGCTTTATTTGCATGGCGAGATTATCGTTTACATTAAAACCTTTCAGGTGGGCGTCAACAGTGGCATCCACAACATTTAACCCCCATAACAGCAGGGTGAATAAAATGGAGTAGTCCATGTCTTTGCGGTACTCGTTACGATAGTTAGCCAGAGAATTTGTTGATCGGCGCTCAACAAGATATTGCATCTTGGGATCTACCTTGTCAAACATGTCCGGGTAGGTGGGATCTGTCGGATCAAGATTAGCAACCGTTATTGCGTATTGAATTTTGTGATATATCCCTCTGTTATAGATGTAAGAATAAATAGGGATGCCTACAGCAGCCCAGGCGAGAGGAACTTTCCAGTATTTTTTGTTGTAAGCCTGGCCAAGTCCGGGGAGAATAGCCGACAAAATAGCCGCCTTGCGTGGTTCGTAAACGCGCTTACCTGTAGAATCGTACTTATATACCCAGTTGCTCTGCTTCACTTTCGAACTGGCCACCACTTTACCTGTAGGTTCTTTTACTATGAGACTATCTTTATGCTGAGACAATGCCAGCACGGGTATACATAGGATAAGCACAATAACAAAGAAAACATGTTTCATGCAGGCGAACTTAAGCCGAGACACCGATTTGATCTAATATCTTATTCAGTTCCTGGATAGAATAGTATTCGATCGAAATAGCTCCGTGCCCGTTTTTATTATGATTTAATCTAACCTTGGTACTGAAATGTGTTGCTAAGTTATCTTCAATTTTTTTATATGCAGGAGGGAGGGAACTTTTTACCGATTCTTTAACGCCGGCAGCGGTACCGCTCTTGTACATTTTTCTAACCAGGTCTTCGGTTTGCCTAACCGACAGGCTGCGGCTTCTGATCTCGTTGTATATGAATAACTGTTTATCTACTGTGTCTACATTGATCAGTGCGCGGGCATGTCCCATGCTGATCTCGTTCTTGCGTACAGCTACCTGAATATCGGGGGGTAATTTAAGCAGGCGAATATAGTTGGCAACGGTGCTTCTTTCCTTACCCATGCGTTCGGCCACCTGTTCCTGCGTATGGTTCAGTTCTTCCATCATCCGCTTATAGCTGAGGGCTATCTCAACGGCATTCAGGTCTTCACGTTGCAGGTTTTCGAGCAGGGCCAGCTCCAGCAGTTCCTGGTCGTTTGCCTGGCGAATATAGGCCGGTACATCAACCAACCCGGCAATTTTAGAAGCGCGCCACCGGCGTTCGCCCGAAATAAGGCGGTATTTGCCGCCGGCTATCTGGGAAACGGTAATGGGTTGCACAATGTCGTGCAACTTTATAGAAGAAGCCAGTTCCTGCAAAGCCTGTTCGTCAAAATCATGACGGGGCTGGCGGGGATTGGGTTCAATTTGATCAACGGGAATGCGTGCAGTGGCAACAACTGTTTCAGCAACATCTTTTTTCAGGTTGCCGGCCGCGTTTTTCAGATCAGAATCAATATTCTGCAACAGGGAACGAATTCCCTTACCCAGCGCGTCTTTATTTTGTTTGGGGGTGGTCATTGATTGTATATGGTTTTTTGTTTTGGATCATGTCAGCTGTTTTGATCCCACCTGATTATTCTAATATCCGTTCTTCCTGCTTGATCTTCGTCATGTCGTTCTTTTGCAGGATCTCTTTGGCCAGGTTCAGATAGTTGACAGCCCCTTTACTTTGACCATCATACAAAATCACCGGTTTTCCAACGCTGGGCGCCTCGCTGATGCGGGCATTGCGGTGGATAATTGTATCAAACACCATTTCGTCAAAATGTTTGCGCACCTCATTTACCACCTGTGTGCACAGGCGCAAACGGCCGTCGTACATAGTCATTAATATCCCTTCAATAGCAAGATCAGGATTTAAACGGCTTTGAACGATCTTAATTGTGTTTAATAATTTGCCAAGACCTTCCAATGCAAAAAATTCTGCCTGTACCGGAACCATTACCGAATCAGCAGCGGTAAGGGCGTTCACAGTTATTAAACCAAGTGAAGGCGAACAGTCGATGATGATAAAATCGTACTGCTCTCTCACCGGCTCCAGTATGTTCTTTAATACACCTTCGCGGTTGGGATAATTAATCATCTCAATTTCAGCACCAACCAGATCAATGTGCGACGGAATGATATCCAGGTTGGGAATTTCTGACTTTAAAATCACATCTTTCCCCGGGGTACCGTTTACCATGCAGTCGTACAAGCTCGTTTGAATATTGTGCAGATCAAAACCTACACCGCTGGTACTATTGGCCTGCGGATCGGCATCTACCAATAATGTTTTGAACTCCAGAACGGCCAGGCTGGCCGCCAGGTTGATGGCGGAAGTAGTTTTCCCAACTCCCCCTTTTTGATTGGCTACTCCAATTACTCGGGCCATAGTGATTAATTACATTCCTCTACCTGCATCTGCAGGTCATTGGATTTTTTAAATTGGTTTCACTTACATCGGCTGCGACCTCGTAAAAACACGAAAAATCAGTACAGTCCATTCGTCTTTTCCGGTATTCAAACCGTATAAAGGGCAAAATTCGGTGACAATATACTTATTTACCGCATTCAATACAGTCGGCAGGGCCGATAGTGAATAAAATTGTATTAACTCCCCAATAAAAAGCATCCCCCAAAAAATGGAGGATGCCCAAATTGGAACGCAAAATTATTACATTAGGTTTATTATCAGCATTTAATGTTTTAATATTTTAAAAGCCGTTGTTTTTCGCCGTTTTTAGCGAAAAATACTCCGGAAAAGCCGACGGATCGCCTGGTTCATTCCTAATGCTTCATTTCCACGGTTTCGCCGATTTTGGGCAAATGCAGTACACAGCTGGTATCGGCAAAAGCTTTTTTGGCGGCGTTATGGTCAATTTTAATATAGCCAAAAGTATCGTAATGTACCCCGATGATCTGCTGGCATTTGATCAGGGCGGCGCAACGCACGGCATCTTCCACATCCATGGTAAAGTTGGAGCCTATGGGCAACACGGCAAAGTTCAATTCAGCCCAGGTAGGCACCAGTTGCATATCCAGCGTAAGCGCAGTATCGCCACTGTAATAGAAATTCCCTGCTTCTGAGGTCACAATAAAACCAACAGGGTTACCGCCATAAGAACCATCAGGTAAGTTAGAGGAGTGTTGGGCAACCACCATTCTCACGCTAAAGTCGCCAAAGTTCCATTTACCACCGGTATTCATGGGGTGAACGTTGGTTACGCCCTGTTTGCCCAGCCATTCGTAAATTTCCCAGTTGCATACCACTTTGGCCCCGGTACGTTTGGCAATGCTTATCAGATCGGCAGTATGATCGGCATGGCCATGCGAAACCAGGATGTAATCAGCTTCCACAGTATCGGCGTTCACCACTTTATTGGCTAATTCGTTGGGCGTAATAAATGGATCGAATAACAGTTTTGTACCTTTGATCTCAACGGAGAAGCAGGAGTGCCCGTAATAAGTAAAATTCATGTAGTATGTTTTCGCAAACATACAATCCATGAACCAAATACAAGAACCAACCCCTTTATTCCAACGTTATTAATACAATGAGTGACATATATACCATCGTTTCCGGAACCAACAGACCGGGAAGTAATACCGAAAAAGTTGCCCGGCATTATCAACAGGTTTTAAAATCAAAGAACATTGCCCCGAATTTCCTTTCCCTGGAAGGTTGGAAGTACATTGATAAAACACCTGAGTTCGTACAGCTGGAAAATGACATTTTAGTACCTACCAATAAATTCATCTTTATAGTGCCCGAATACAACGGCAGCATACCCGGGGTGTTAAAGCTTATGTTCGATATTTCAGATTACAAAAAAACATGGTGGGGCAAAAAGGCCCTGCTTACCGGCGTGGCCACCGGCCGGGGCGGCAATTTGCGTGGCCTGGAGCATTTAACAAGTATTTTACATTATCTGCGGGTGGTGGTTTATCCCAATAAACTGCCTATATCATTGGTGCATAATCTTATGGATGGCAGCACCGGCGATTTTCACGATGCCGGCACCCTGCGCGCCATCGATATGCAGGTGGATGAATTTTTACAATTTTAGTGCAGTTGGTTCGTCTACGCTATTAGTAACAATCAAAGACAATCATGCGTAATTCAGGTTTTATCTTTTTTCTGCTGGGATTAATGGCCTTACTGGATATTTATGTTTTCCAGGTTTTGCAGGTGATACTGCCTGCCTCTTCAAAGGCCCGGCTGGCGATTATTATAGGGTATTGGGTTATTTCGGTATCAGCCATGCTGTATGTGTTTTCAATGCCTTACATCAATCATGACAACTGGCCGCGCTGGGTGGTTACCTATACGCGGGCCATCGTATTCGGACTGATATTATCTAAATTATTAGCCTCCCTGTTTTTTGCGGTAGATGATATTCGCCGGGCCGGCACCTGGGTAATTGGGAAGATGGTACAAAAACCAGCCGAGGTTGCCCAAAGTGGGGCGGGAATTTCCCGTTCGGTGTTTCTGAGCTGGCTGGGTTTGGCTGTGGGTGGAACCGTTTTCAGTACACTCGTGTATGGTTTCGGTAATAAATACCGCTACCATGTAAACCGCTTACGGATGAGTTTTAAGAACCTGCCTGCGGGGTTCAAAGGCATGCGCATCGTGCACATCTCCGATATTCACAGCGGCAGTTTTACCGATAAGGAAGCCGTTGAAAAAGGCATTAAAAAGATCCTGAAAGAAAAGCCCGATATGATCCTGTTTACCGGCGACCTGGTAAACGACCGGGCTTCTGAAATGAAGGATTATATGGACGTGTTCAGCAAGCTGAAGGCGCCCATGGGCGTGTATTCAACGCTGGGCAATCACGATTATGGCGATTATGTTCGATGGGAGAGTGTTGAAGCCAAAAAAGAAAACCTGGAGCAATTGAAACTGGTTCATAAAAACATGGGCTGGCGCCTGCTGATGAATGAACATGTGGTGTTGGAAAAAGGGGGCGACCGCATTGCCTTGTTAGGGATCGAGAACTGGAGCGCCAAAGGCAATTTCGGCCGCTATGGTAAAATGGAGGAAGCTTATCCCGGTTCGGAACAACATCCCTTCAAAATACTCATGAGCCACGACCCCAGCCATTGGGATGCGGAAGTGCGCACTAAATATGGTGACATCGATCTTACATTAGCTGGTCATACCCACGGCATGCAATTCGGGCTTGAATTGCCCGGTTTTAAATGGAGCCCTGTTCAGTATATGTATAAGCAATGGGCGGGTTTGTACGAAGCCGGTGAACAGAAATTATATGTGAACCGGGGCTATGGATTTATCGGTTATCCTGGCAGGATAGGTATTTTGCCGGAAATAACAGTGATAGAGTTGAGTTGAAAAAGTTGATAAAGTTGACAAGTTGATAGGGTTGACAATCACTCCCCATTCACGATAAAGAAAGGACTGTCGGTTTTACCCAGACAGTCCTTTTTTAGTAAGCAGGTTTTTTAAGGGCTTCAGAAGTAGCTGTATAGGGCTTAACCATGCTATGGAGCCGTACGGATTATTACAGGTTACGGATTGAAATGATCTTGAACCAGGTTTGGTTGTCCGGTAAGGGTAAAAAAGGGGTAAAATAAGAGACCAGCTAAAATGCTATTTGCTACTTTACGGTTCGGGTTGTTATAGATGAAAAGTTCGTTTACGAGCGTGGGCCAACGTAAACCCATTTTAGCCAGTCTCCTTTCAGAATACTAAATCAGACCTTAACCAATGAACTCATTAGGGTTATTTACTATGCCAGGGGCATTTCTACGGTAAAGGGAAAAGGAAATTTCTACGATGTCAGGGATTAGGGGAAAACTATTTAAAATAAATTGATTACTAATTTATTTCATTCGGTTGTTCTTAGGGTGTTCTTTCGTATTGACCACACAAATTTACGTTGTAAAAGCCCCCTTCATCGATTTGTTTCGATGAACCAGGCTAACCTATAGCCGAATGAGCGGAAATTTACGGTGAAGCCGGTGAATGGTCAACCGTTAATGGTGAATGAGTTCTCGTAATTCTACGCTTGCTAATAATTCGAGGTTTCACGATCGCGAGCTATTCACCATTGACCACTGACCATTGACCATTCAGAAAACTTTGGCGTTCAATAGTTGATTTACTTCCTGTAAGAGCAGGTGTTTGTAGTCGTGCAGTTTATTAAACCCGGAGGAGAGGGTGGAGGCTGCTGCCTGTTTAGTGGCCAGTTTTTCCAGCTTTTCCAGTTGTTGAAAGAAAGGCGTGTTTTTGCCCAGGATGGAAACGGTTGATTGTATATGATGGGCGAGGGTAGCTACCTGTTTATGATCTTTTTGGTCTACTGCGTTTTTAAGGGCTTCCATTTCGCCCGGGAACTGTTTCAGGAACTGTTTTATGATGGTTTTCAAAAACTCTCCATTGCCCATTACCATATCTTCTAAAAAGTTAAGATCGATGTAATGCAGCTCGTTTTTGAGCGATTCAAGATTGGAATCCCGGTCGCCGTCGAGGTATTTTTTAAGCAGGGAAAACAATTCCTTTTCATGAATGGGTTTTGAAATATAATCGTTCATGCCATAGCTTATACATTTTTCCCGTTCACCGGCCAACGCATGCGCCGTCATGGCAATTATGGGAATATCGCTTTTCAGTTCTTTTCGAATAGCCTGTGCAGTGGCATAGCCATCCATCAGCGGCATTTGAATATCCAGCAGCACCAGGTTAAAGGTGGAGCGTTGTAACCATTCAATGGCTCTGGCGCCGTTATCGGCTAACTGGTAATTCACTTTCCAGCTTTCGAAGGTGAATTTTATCAGCAGCTGGTTCATGGAGTTGTCTTCCACCACCAGGATATGAGCGTCTGGGAAGGCGCCGGCCATTATGGTTGTTGTATCGCTCAGGGATGCAGGCAATGGCTCGCCCACTGGCACCAGTGAATAGGTAATGTCGAATATAAATTCAGTGCCTTTGCCCTGTTCGCTTTCCACGGTGATATTTCCACCCTGCAGCTCTACCAGGTTCCTGACAATAGAAAGGCCCAAACCGGTTCCGCCATATTTGCGCGTAGTATCTGTTTCGCCCTGTTGAAACCGTTCAAAAATGGGTTCCAGTTTATCGGCGGGAATACCAATACCACTGTCTTTAACTGAAAACCGTAATCGTACGGCTTCATTTTGTTGGTCCGGGGCGGTAATGTTGATGGAGATGCCGCCTTTTTGCGTGAACTTGATGGCATTGCTGATAAGGTTGACCATTATTTGAGTAAGCCGAACCGCATCGCCGGTGAGGGTATCGGGAATATTATCCTGGATGTATAACGAAAAAGAAAGGTTCTTCTCCCGCGCTTTGTGATAGAACATGGTTTCAATAGAACTGCAAAGCCCGCGCAAACTGAACGGGTTCTTTTCAATGCGCAACATACCGGCTTCTATCTTGGAAATATCAAGAATGTCATTGATGATAGTAAGCAGGTTTTCACTGGCTGATTGTATCAGGTTCACAAACTGCTGTTGTTCCTCCGTCATTGTTGTTTTTTGTATCAGGTTGGTAAAGCCAATAACCGAGTTGATAGGCGTTCTTATTTCATGGCTCATATTGGCCAGGAACTGTTCTTTTACATTGGCCGATTCAATGGCCTGTTGCCGCGCTTCT
Source organism: Niastella sp. (assembly GCF_045805085.1). Classification (NCBI taxonomy): domain Bacteria; kingdom Pseudomonadati; phylum Bacteroidota; class Chitinophagia; order Chitinophagales; family Chitinophagaceae; genus Niastella; species Niastella sp. The sequence continues at coordinate 23,986 of NZ_JBJMLX010000264.1, read as the reverse complement.
TTTAACGCCGTTTCAGCTTTTTGTTGTTGGGTAATGTCGAAAATGGTTGAGCGGCTCGATACATAATTACCATCCGCATCGTATACGGCAATGGAGTTCAACACTACCGGAAAGGTTTGACCGGTTTTGGTACGCATGGTTAGCCGGCGTTCGCTTACCGAACCGTTTTTCTTAAAGGTGGAAAAATTCTCCCGTACGCTTTTGGCGGTTTCTTCATCAAGTAAGTCGTACACGAATAGTTTACCTATCACTTCTTCTCTCGTATACCCCAGCCATTTTAATTCAGTATCATTGATGGCAACAATATGTGCTTCATGATCTACAGAATGATAACCACAGGGAGCATTGTTGTACAGGTCCTGTATGTCGGCAGAGATGCGTTCTATGTTCAGCCGGGCTTCTGTTTCGTTTTTATTAGCCTGTTCCAGCTCCCGTATCAGTTTATGCTGTTGGAGTATATGGCGAATAACCAGCATGGATAAAATTACAATGCCCGAGAGACCGAGTATGGTCAATAAGCGGCTGATGATTAAAACATACAGGGTGCGTTTTCGGTTCTGCGAAATACCAGCCTGCAACTCGTCATATAGTTCTTTTTCCAACTGCATGGACAGGTCGGTAATACTGTCGCGCAGAATGGTGCCCGCTTTGCTGGAAATTCTTTTTTCCGCCTGCGCTTTTCCAAAGCCGGTATATACCTGAATGATTTCGTGGGTGGTAAGTATCCTTTTTTCAATCAACGAAGCCAGGGTGGTGAATGACGCCTGGTTATACTGGTTCATGGATGCTTTTTGTAAACCTTCCAGGTCGTGTTTTAATAAATTGAGGGTATCCTCAACGCCAACTATAAAATTGCTATCGCCGGTAATTACAAAGCCACGTACGCGGCTTTCGGTAAGTATAACATTCTTGACAATGTTCTGCAGTTTGTTATGTAAATGAAATGACTCGATGGCTTCGCGGCTGGCAGAGCGGGATTTGCTAATGATCCGCTCAGTGTTGAGTTGAAGAATGATGCCAGTTGCAATAAAGACCACCGAAAACGCAATACTGTAGAGAATAAGCCTGTTAGGTTTTATGTTTCTTTTCATGGTAACTGATGCTACCTCAGTTAACCTAACCTTAACCATGGGAACGGACGAGTTGCTACGCTAATCAAACTTTGTGTGCATGTTTGACCGTTAGTTATGCACATTAACTACTGCAATTTAAATATAATATTACAATAACTTTATTTTCTGTATCAATTTAGAGCGATAACTTTCGGCAACCGGTATAGGGGTATTGATGATATTTACGACGCCATCCTCAATAGAATCTATTTTATCGAGCGAGATGATATAACTACGATGAACACGCATCAACCGCACTGACTTCAGTTTTTCTTCCACCGCTTTAAGCGTAGTATGTACGATATGCCATTGGCTTTCGGTTCGTATTTTTACATAATCACCCATAGCCTCGATCCATAATATTTCTTCGAGCCGTAATTTTTTCAGCATATTGTTATCCCTGATAAAAAGATAGTCGTCCGGAGCGGCTGTTATTTCTTCTTCGTCCCGGGATAGAATATCCTGCACTTTGTCGATGGCCTGCATCAGTCGGGATAAATTCACCGGTTTTACCAGGTAATCCACCACATTCAGGTCAAAAGCTTCAACGGCGTAATCCTTTTTTGAAGTAGTGAGGATGGCAAGGGTTTTTTTGGGTAATATTTTCAACAGCTCAATACCGGTCATTCCCGGCATTTCTATGTCTAAAAGAACCAAATCAGGCGGATTGGCCGTAATATTGCGATGGGCTTCAATGGCATCTTTACATTCGCCGGTAACCTGTAACCTTCCGGTTTGTAGCACCAGTTGGCGTAAAGTAAGCCTCGACAGGTCGTTATCGTCAACTATCAAACAGGTTATCATAGCGTAATGGTAATATAAGTTAAGGTACTATAAGTTAGCAAAAAATTAGTAATGATTAAACCGGCAGCCATTTTTTTAATCTCATCTTCGTTGTGTACACCGCGAACCCCGTACGCTGCCAGTAGACTATTTAGCAAACGTATGAAGAAATTGCTCGTTCTGATTGTTTTAGTGGTTGCTATGCAGCCGGCTTTTTCCCAGAACGGGGGAAAGCTGGATTCATTATTTTCAAAGGGCGACACCACAGCCATCCTGGATTCATTATTAAAGGACTTTGATTCTTATCTGGACAGTTTAGCGGGCAACAAAAGCTTTTTTACCATTAATACAGGTATAGGTACCGGGTATTTTAGTTTTAATGAAAAGAATTCCGTTACGGTAAATACCCAAAAGAAGCTGATCTTTTTTCCTGCTGTTGGGTATTTTCATAAATCAGGTTTGGGCATTTCTGCCTCGGCGTTTGCCCTGTTGCATAACGGGATGAATTTTTACCAGTATTCATTCAGTCCCTCGTACGACAGGATAAAAAAGAGTTATTCCACTGGCATCGCTTATACAAGGTACTTCACCAAAGATTCGCTTGATTTTTATACGACGCCTATCCAGAATGAATTTTTTGCTTATTTCTCTTATAAGAAATGGTGGGTGCGGCCAACCCTGAGCCTGAGTTACGGCTGGGGTAGCAAGGAAGAAATTCAAAAAAGAGAAGCAACCCGCCTGGCCCGCTTACTGGAAGGAAGGCGCCGTTATTTTGTAAAGACCACCACTTCGGTAAGCGATTTTTCAGCCACCATTTCGCTTCGTAAAGATATTGACTGGTACGGTGTACTGTTTAAACGGGATAATGTAACGTTAACACCTATTGCCATGTTGAATGCCGGCACCCAAACCTATGGTTTTAATACCTCTTATTCATATAACTTTTCGCCGGTGCGTGCCAATTCCTTACCCAGTAACAACGACATCAGCGACAATTCGCAATTTGCGTTTCAGTCGGCTTGTTTCGCGCTCAGGGGAAGTTATTTAAAAGGCAGGTTCCTGTTGCAGTCGCAGGTACTGTTCGATTATTACCTGCTGGATGTGCAGGACCCCAATTCCAAATTGAATACCGTTTACTCCATAACAGCTGGATTGAGTTTTTAGTGATTGATTTTTAAGCATTTCTTCACGCAGCTGTTAAGGTTAATTAACAGCCGGGGGTGAACCTTGGCATGTAAGTTGAAATTCTATACAATGAACCAATAAAATCAACAAGTATGAAACTAAAATCCCTGGCATTATTAACTATTGCTTCAACATTGACTTCGCTTTCATTTGCACAAGGAGGGGGAGGATTTCATATTGGTGCAAAAGCCGGAGCCAACATCTTTAAAATAGATGGCACATCGATGAAAGATGAATTTAATTTTGGATATAACGTGGGCGCATTTGCCGAAATAAAGTTTAATAAAGAGTGGGGTATTCAACCAGAAGTAATGTGGAACCAAACCAATTACCGTACTGGTGAACATTTCAGTGATATTTATAATACGGAAGGTGGTGTAAATAATTTTAAAGGAAAGCTGAATTATTTAAGCATTCCTGTCCTGTTAAGCTACAGTCCGGCCAAGATCATCTCTTTTCAGCTTGGTCCGCAGTTTGGGGTGCTGCTTAACCAGGATAAAAGCCTTGTAAAGAATGGAGAGGAAGCCTTTAAAAAGGGCGATTTCTCCGCGCTGGGCGGTGTGCAGTTGAACCTCGGTGGCCTAAAAGTAGGCGGCCGTTATGTAATAGGGCTGAACAATATCAATGATATTGATGATAAGGAAAAATGGAAAAACCAGGGATTCCAGGTGTATATAGGAGCAAGATTTTTATAAGTAAGTCCTCAATAATGTAAAAGAGCCCTGCCGATCATCGGGAGGGCTCTTTTATTAAGCTCGATTATCTTAAGTCGTTATTTGTACGAATAAGCAAAGCCTTTTTTGATAGACTGGGTAGACCATCTGCTGTCTTTTTCGCTTGTAAGCAAAATGAACGGTGCGCCTAATTCAGCAGCTTCTTTTTTCAATCTTTCCATAGATTTTTTGTCGGCATTACCAGCTGTACGGTAAGAAAGCATACCAGCTGTTTTACCTTTGATCTCTCCTTGTCTTTTAAGACCTACAGTGGCAGCTACATCTTCCAGGATAACCACTTTTTCCCAATCATCTTTGCTGGAAACAACAATCTTTTCAGTGATATCTTCCTTACGGCCACTGCCATACTCAATTTTTGCAATAGCGTATTTGGCTATTGTTTGTTCTGCTGTCTCATTGGGATAGGTAAAGGTAACAGTGAATTCGGCAACTTTGATGATCTTAACATCCAGCTTTTCACCGGTATGTTTATACATTTTGTCTTGGGCAAAGGTTACGATAGTTGCAAACAGGGCAACCATTAGCATGATAGATTTGCGCATGGGAGGGTGTTTTTTAAGCTAGAATTATGTTTTTGGTTAAAATAAATGCCAAATTTAACGTTAATCTGCGTATGATATTGTGAATTTGCTCAATTTTTATGCGCAATAGGGCGTTTAACAATCCTGGTTAATGGTATACCCGTAATACTAATATTTAATATCAGAGATCTGACTTCATCCTCTTCCAGGCATTTATCAAACCATTGGTAGATGAATCGTGGTTGCTTACAGGTTTGTCGTTCTGCAACTCAGGTAAAATATTGTTGGCAAGTTGTTTCCCCAATTCCACGCCCCACTGGTCAAAACTGAATATATTCCAGATAACGCCCTGTACAAAGATCTTGTGTTCGTATAAGGCTATCAGCTGACCCAGTGTGTAGGGGGTGATCTTTTTAATCAGGAATGAATTGGTTGGCCGGTTGCCGGTAAACTCTTTAAACGGCACCAGGGCTTTTATTTCTTCAGCCGATTTGCCTGCCTTTAATAACTCAGCTTCTGCTTCCACTTCGGTTTTACCATTCATCAGCGCTTCTGTTTGCGCAAAGAAGTTCGATAACAGTTTGGCATGGTGATCACCAATAGGGTTATGGCTGTTGGCCGGCGCAATAAAATCGCAGGGGATCAGCAACGTGCCCTGGTGTATTAACTGGTAAAACGCATGCTGGCCATTAGTGCCCGGTTCGCCCCAGATAACAGGACCGGTATTGTACCGAACCGGTTTGCCTCTGCGGTCAACACTTTTCCCATTGCTTTCCATGTTGCCCTGTTGAAAATAAGCGGCAAAGCGGTGCATGTACTGGTCGTATGGTAAAATGGCTTCTGTCTGGCTCTCGAAAAAGTTGGTGTACCAAAGGCCTATAAGGGCCATGATAACCGGAATGTTTTTTTCGAAAGGTGTAGTGCGGAAATGGTTGTCGGTTGAATGTGCGCCTTTTAAAAGCGATTCAAAATGCTCAAAACCGATGGTTAATGCAATGGATAAACCAATAGCGCTCCATAAGGAGTAGCGGCCGCCTACCCAGTCCCAGAATTCGAACATATTGGCTTTATCGATACCGAATTTCACCACTTCTTTTTCATTGGTGCTAAGCGCCACAAAATGCTTGGCGATATAGCTTTCCTCACCGGCTGCATCGAGGAACCATTGGCGTGCCGTATGCGCATTGGTCATGGTTTCCTGAGTGGTGAATGTTTTGGAGGCAACGAGGAACAGGGTTTCCTGTGGGGTAACCTTCCGCAGCGTTTCAACAATATGAGTAGCATCAACATTTGATACGTAAAAAACCTGGATGTCTTTTTTCCAGTAAGGTTTCAGCGCTTCGGTAACCATATAAGGGCCCAGGTCGCTGCCGCCAATACCAATGTTAACGATGTATTTTATTTTGCTACCGGTGTAGCCCGTCCATTCGCCGCTGTGAATGCGCTCGCAGAACTGTTTCATTTGCTGCAATACCTGGTGTATCTGGGGCATCACATTTTTGCCTTCAGAATATACAGGTTCGTTGCCCATGTTGCGCAGGGCGGTATGCAGCACCGATCTGCCTTCAGTTTCGTTAATTACATCGCCGGTGAACATGGCCTCGATGGCATCGGACAGTTTGCATTCCTCTGCCAGATCGAGCAGCAACGACATGGTTTTTGCGTTGATGCGGTTCTTGGAGTAATCGAACAATATATCTTCAAACGAAATGGAAAAGTTGTTGAATCTATCCGGGTCATCGGCAAACAATTCGCGCAAATGCGTTTCGGAGATCTTCTTGTAATGGCGTTCCAGTTTGTCCCATGCGTCTGTCTGGTGAGGCTTGATCTTTGGTAACATACTTGATTGAATTAGGTCCAAAAGTACTTGTTTTTTTATTGCTGTTAGCTGGTAAACCATTGACGATTGACCATTCACGGATCACATTTGTAAATTAAGAACAGTGTCCACCACGTATTGCACCATGTCGGGTGTTATGCCCAAATGCAGTACCATCCTGATCTGTGTAGGGGAAATGGGGATCGCCAGGATGTTCTTTTCCTTTAACGCCGCCGCTACCTGGGCTGCCTGAAAAGGTGGTTGTATTTCAAAGATGATGATGTTGGTCTCTACAGGTAATAAACCGTCTGTAAACGTTGTCTTAATAAGGTTCGACGCAATTTCCCGGGCATTTTCGTGGTCCTGCTGTAAGCGGATGATGTTATTTTTAAGGGCATACACGCCGCAGGCAGCCATATAACCCGCCTGGCGCATGCCGCCGCCAAACACTTTACGCACCCGTCTTGCCTTTTTAATGAAGGCCTGGCTGCCTGTCAGAATGCTTCCAATGGGACATCCCAATCCTTTGTTTAAACAAACCGAAATGCTATGGAACAATTCCCCATATTGTTTGGGTGATTCGTTGCGGGCCACAATAGCATTGAACAAACGGGCCCCATCGAGGTGCAGGGAAAGATTGTTATTATCACAAACGGCGCGAATGTGTTGTATCTCCTGCAGATCATAACAACTGCCGCCGCCGCGGTTGGAGGTATTTTCAAGGCAAACCAGTGAGGTGTGCGCTTTATGAACGTCATCAGGATTAATAGCAGCGGCTACCTGTTCGGCGGTGATGCGTCCCCGGTTGCCGGGGAGCAGCCTCGATTGCACGCCTGAATTGAAAGCCATACCGCCGCCTTCATATTGATACACATGCGCGGTTTGATCGCAGATCACTTCATCGCCCGGTTGCGTATGCACTTTAATGGCAATCTGGTTGCTCATGGTGCCGGTAGGGCAGTACAGGGCTGCTTCCATGCCAAACAATTCGGCAGCCATGGTTTCCAGCAAATTTACGGTAGCATCTTCCCCAAAAACATCATCCCCGACATGCGCTCTTAACATAGCGTCCATCATTTCCGACGTTGGTTGGGTAACTGTATCCGATCTTAAGTCAACTATCATGGGAATTTTATATTAAATCATAAATGTAAAATGTTGAAGTGAAAATTCAATGAGCAATTTGAAAACCGTTACAGGTTTCAGGTTGCAGGTTGCAAGGCTTTGGCTTAAATCTGTATTCCCTGAAGCCTGCTACTACCACTTAACCTGCAATATTTTTATTTAACATGAAATTAAACTTAGGCTATCAACGGCCTTCATAGTAGCGCACTTTACCAATACAATTTTTACACTTTAAAAGAACACTCATGAAATGTAGAATTTCAGCAGCTATTGCTATGCTCTTACTGATGGCTTTATCGATGGGCTCCTGTAAAAAAGACGACAGTACGCAAACCCCTGTAAGCGATATGGAAGCACAAACCATTAGTCAGGAAGACGCTACCGCCGAAGGTGAATATGACGATGTTACCGAAATGGGACTGGCAGCCGGCGCCGATTTACAGAGTGGCGCAGTGGATAATGGCCGGATAGCAACCGATGGCAACACCGCACGTATTCGCATTGACCTGTTTGTTAACCTGGCACTGAAACTGGGTCCTGGTGTTATAATTACTGCTGAACCTAACGACACCACTTTCCCTAAAACTGTTACGGTAAATTATGGCGATGGTACAGTTTGCCGTGATGGTAAAGTAAGAAAAGGTAAAGTAATATTGAACTTCTCTGCACCTATCCGCAAACCAGGTGCTGTACTCACTGTTACATTACAGGATTACTACGTAAATAAGGCGCATATTGAAGGCGTAAAAACCATTACCAACCTCACCGCAAACGGCACTGTAAAGTATTCGGTTAATATTGCTGGCGGTAAAGTAACCTGGCCAAACGGAAGAGGATTTACATATGTAGGCACAAAAACAGTTACGCAAATTGATGGTGCTGCCACTGCTACCTGTTCTGATGATGTGTATTCAACTGAGGTTAACACCACCATCAAATATGCTAATGGCATCACTGTAACCAAGAGCACAGAGTCTCCGTTAATTAAACCGGTAGCCTGTCAGTGGATAGCAAAAGGCAAGCTGAAAATAACCATCAACAATCGTGTATTGTATGTTGATTTTGGTACAACCGGTGATTGTGATAATAGCGCATTATTGATATGGGCCAACGGCCAGGTAGAAATTACCCTGCCATAGAAAGGGACCATGATCCGTATCGCGAAAATTAAAGACCCTCCCCCCGGCTGAGCCAGGGGGAGGGTTAATGTTTTTACGGGGTGTACGATCAGCTATTGAACTTGTTTTTGCTGGGCATCAAAATCAAAATCGGGTTGTTGGGCGGCAGCAAAAGCAGCGGGATCACCATAAGGGCCTATGTATCGTGCATCGCCAAAAGCAAGCAGGGGATAAAAAACAACCCCTAATAAAAGCAGGCCAACTGTGTAGCCTTCGTCTTTACCAAAGCTTTTCGACAGCATATTTACCGCCATAACTATGAAAACGATATTTACTACAGGAATGCACATCAGCAGCAACCACCACCAGGGCTTTCCTATAATTTTCATCATAATGAAATTATTGTATACAGGGATAAGAACTTCCCAACCGGGGCGGCCGGCTTTTTCAAAAATTTTCCAATAGGTAATCACGAAGAAAATTACAATGGCAAATACAAAGATGAATAGAAAGATAAAGGCGCCTACCATAGTTTAGTCGGTTTTAGATTAGAAATATGAACAGCTAAAAATGTGAATAATTTTTAGTATTTGCAAGTTTTAGGGGCAGTAATCAATTGCAGATGGGTGGGGGAAATTGTCATACCGACTGTTGCTAAACAGATTTGCCAGGTGATTAGCACATTTTTGTACATGGCCGTATTCTGTCATGTGCAATAAAAAAGCCCTCCGATGCATCGGAGAGCCTTTATTATGTAATACAAATGAATTAAGCTAAACTAATTACATCAAATACGACTAATAAGGAGAATATAACCGGAATAAGCCACAGTGCGAATGTGATGAAGGCCAGTATACAAAGCAGCAGTGATACCAGGGTGTTAATGGTCAATTCTTTTTCTTTGATCCATACCCCTAATGGTGGTATAAGAATGGCGAAAATGACAGCCAGAACCAGTCTGACATCATCGTCCATTTCTCTTTTTCCTCTTCTTTGTGCCTTAAACGCTTTAAAAGCCTTCTTGGCTTCTTTCAGGCGGCTTTTCTTCTCGCTCTTCGACAGGTTCTTGAAATCATCGAGCGCAGACTTTACTTCAGGATCTGGTTCAGCTGTAGCTGTTGTTGCAGCTGGCTGGCTGGCAGGAGCCGGTTCGCTGGCCATAGCTGGTAAACTGGCCGCGGATACAGACGATGCCGAAACAGATACCACAAACAGTAACGACAGGAATTGGGTAGTGATCTTTTTCATATTATCCATTTTGGTAAGGCAAATATAATGAGGAATTTTTCAGATAGTTGCATCACATGCAATTTAAAGACCAGATATTCTATTCAGTTCCGGTAAGTAATGTCAAATTACCCCCATAATATTCCCATCCCTTACATTTGTTTTGGGAACAAACATAAAAAACGGTTACCATTGTGTTGGAAAAGGCCTGGTGATAGCGATTGCAGGTTATGTATGACAGTTAGAGCGGAACTGCATACACCATAAGAAAAGATTATTATTGCAAATACAATTTTTGTAGAAAATATATACCATGGCTGGCTTAAGCAAATATTACAGAAAGAAAGGGGAGGTGGAGCAGACGATCACGGCATTCTGGCAATGGTTCATTGACAATGAGCACCGGTTCCGGGGGCTTGAAAAGAATGATTCTGATCAGGCTTTGTCGTTTTTGGAGGATCTTATTCAGCACATGCAACCATATAATCCTTATCTTAAAGCATTGGCCGGCCCGGATAGTAATGGCAATTACGAACTCATCATTACTGCCGATGGCGATATTGCTTTGTTTTGTAAAGTGGAAGACCTGGTAAACGCAGCGCCCACGGTCAGCAACTGGGTGTTTACAGCGCATAAACCTGCACTTGGATTTGAAGGCATCAGCATAGACCTGTATGGCCTTCAATTCACAACCGATACTACCAGCTTTTATCCTATTGTACAGGAAAATTATCCCGACGAAGTAAGTATTGTGATCACACATTCAGGTTATGACAGTGAAATGGATGATCATTTTCAGGCCGGTGGTATGATCTATCTGGAAAACGGGTTGGGCGAGGTGAATACCGCTACCAAGATCGACAATTATGAAACCGGCGCCATACCTGCCCCTGATCAGGGCATTGAAGTGATACCGATCATAAAACTGAACGAATATTTAAGCTGGCGCGAGAAAGAATTTGTGGAGAAATATGAATCTGTTCCGGCCGAACGGCCCGATACATTTCATTTGCTGGAAGCCGAAGACCGGGATGGCAAAAAGATGTTGCTAACCGTTAATATGGAATGCAGGTATTGGGACAAAAAGCCGGCTTATTCCTGGTTATTACAGATAAATATAAATTTTACCGGCGATGAAAACGGGTTTCCGTTCGAGGAGCAATTAATGGTGTTGCAAACCCTGGAGGAGGAGCTATTCACCCTGCTGCCGGAAGATACAGCCATATTGGCCGGAAATAAAACCTACGACAACTGCAAGAATATTTACTTTTATGTAAGTGAATATAAAAACACGGCGGTTTTATTGAACCAGTACATTGAAAGTAAGGAAACCCCCTATGAGATCGTGTTCTTTATAAGAAGGGATAAATACTGGCGAACCATGGAGCAGTATTTCAATTTGCCTATTGAAGATTGAATAGTAACCTTTTCCAGCCATGTAATAAAAACGTTTTGGGTTGTGTAAACCGTTATATTTGAGCCATGCACGCCAAATGAATAGGGGTATACGTATATGCAATGTTTTTGTTATGAGTGTTGTTGGGCAGATGATTGATCAAAAACAGTTAGCATAGGTGCAGAAATAAATTGTGTGCTTTTACGTTTTCAATAGTATTCAATTTCCTTAGAAACAACACGTTAGTAGCAGTATGCACGCTTTACGCCTGGATTTGATGCGTTATTGGGTATCTATAAAATCCATTGGGGTAACCCCCGAGATGGAGGAGTATGACAAAAGGAAAATGAGCATTTTTAACCAGCTTAATTTCCTTGGGATCATTACCGGCATCATTGTCCCCCTCATTGGCCTCCTATTCAACGATCACCTTCCCCCGCTTGCCTGGTTTATTGCAGCCTCTCCGCTGGCCATCAGTGTTATTGTACTTTGGCTGAATCACGAACAGTATTATGAACACGCACGTCTTGTATATTTCAGCTTATATCCCATTGCAACCTGTTTGGTGTACCTGGGAAAGGTAGATGTAGGGGTTGAACTGTTCTTTGTATTGTATGGGGTGTTGTCGGTTTTCTTTCTACAGGAAATTATGCATATCATCTTTGCCTTCTCCCTGGCAATTACCTGTTACTTCATTGCCTGCATAGTACCGCATGATTATTATTTCAGACTGGCAAAGTCAAATTATTATTTCTACGTTTTCAATCATATCACAGCCATCTCCTTTATTTTTTACGCGATATATTTTATTAAGCAGGAGAATAACGGCTATCATTATAGCTTGCTGAACAAGTCGAGGGAAAGTGACCTGCAGAAACAGGAAATTGCGCAAAAAGCCAGTTTGCTGGAAGAACAAACCGCCAAGCTAACTGAGTTGAATCAGCTCAAGAATAAACTGTTCTCTGTTATTGCCCATGACCTGAAAACGCCTATGTATGCGTTGCGGAACCTGTTCAATAATATGCACATCAATGAAATGCCGGTGAAAGAAATAAAGGCGCTGCTGCCCGGCATTGTGAGCGAAATGAACTATACCACCAACCTCATGGAAAACCTGTTGCAATGGGCCAAGTCGCAAATGGAAAATACGAGCCTGCAACCTGAGGTGCTGGATATTGAAACCATGATCCGCCGGGTATTACAGTTATTACACTGGCAGGCCAGTAATAAACGCATTCACCTGGAGTCGCAGGTAGAAGAACCGTTGTTTTGTTATGCCGATAAAGAAATGGTGAACCTGGTATTACGCAACCTGCTGTCAAATGCTATCAAATTCACTCCCGAAAACGGACACGTACGGGTAGGGGCCAAGGAACAGGCTTCCTGCGTTGAAATATATGTGCAGGATGATGGTGTTGGCATCAGCGCCGAACGCATGCAACAATTGTTTGGGGAAATGTTCTATACCACCAAAGGCACTAACTCCGAAACAGGCACTGGTTTGGGACTTAAACTCTGTAAAGATTTCCTGGAAAAGAATGGTGGCCGTATTGCCGTACAAAGCCAGTTGGGCAAAGGCAGCACGTTCACTGTTATTCTGCCCCGGTTTGGCGGCGAAATAGGACCAAGACGTTAATAAGCAATAAAAAAAGGTGGGTCACTCTTAATGAGTGGCTCACCTTTTTATATTTTAAGTCAGCTATTTAAAGATCGTATCGAAGAAGGTCTTCATATCCTTCCAGGAAGCAGAATCAGCTGCGCCATTATACCCGATAGGCAGGTTCCACTTCTTTCCTAATTCAGTTGCCTTCGGATTGGTAAACGCATGCAGAGCGCCAGGATACGATTTGAAAGTATAATCGGCCTTTATGGAGTCCATTTGTTTTTTAAAGGCGGCTACTTCTTCCTTCTTTACAAAAGGATCGGCTTCGCCATGACATACCAGTATTTTGGCCTTTAGCAGGTCTTTGTTGGCAGGCACGCCTATCAGGTTGCCATGAAAGCTTACCACGCCTTTTAAGGGCTCACCCAGGCGCGCTGCATTCAATACCATGGCGCCGCCAAAGCAATAACCTATGGCAGCTAATTTGCCGGTATCTGTTTGCTGAAAGCTTTTTAAGGCTACCAGGGCTGCTTCGATGCGGGCTTTGGCGCTTAAAGGTTTGGTGTAAAATTGTCCGGCCCATTTACCCGCTACAGCAGGTGAATCGGTATTCATGCCGTTACCATACATATCCATGGCCATGGCTATGTAACCCAGTTTTGCCAGCTCACGGGCCCGCATTTTCACATAATCATTCAATCCCCACCATTCAGGAATGATCAGGATGGCCGGGCGCTTGGTATCGAGGCTGGTATCGAAGGCAACATAGCCTTTCATGGTAATGTTATCACCTGCATAGTCGAGATCCAGTTCTTTTAAGCCCGGTTGCCTGGTTTCGGCTGTTGGTTGTTCAGTAGCTGGTTTTGATGAATTGTCATTACAGGAAACAACAGCTGCAATGCACAAAGAAAGAAAAGCAAAACCCAATTTTTGTTTCATGATAGTATGGTTTATTATCGGTTAATAAGTTAACAGGTTAAAAAGTTAACGAGGTAACAATTTTGCAGGATACAGAAACCAGGGGAATCCTTGTCAACTCATCAACAGGTCAACCCGTCAACCTTTTCATATATACCGCTTTCCAGAACGACCCTTTCTTCTATCAGGTTGCTGCGCAGGTTATTTAATTGCTGCTGCGCCGCATCGCCCATCAGCAAATGCAATCCTAATGCCGGTATCCCTTTTTGGGCAATACGGGTAAAGAGCTTATTAAAGAAACCGATCCCTTTCTCTGTTTCATCCGTTACCTGTATGCGTTGAAAACCCGTTTCGGTCAGCAATGTATGCAGTTGTTGCGAGGTAATCAAAAAGCTCAGGGATGCATCGCCGGCCCAGGGTACGGGATAGTGTACCGGTTCCGCTTTGCCCAGGATATCGTAATAAATAAACCGTCCGCCGGTTCTTAATACGCGGTTTATTTCCGCATAAGCCATTTTTTTATCGGCTATATTCATTTGTACATGTTGTGTTAACACGGCATCAAAAGCGTTCCCGCCAAAAGGAAGCGCCAGCACGCTGCCCTGTACAAACCGGATGTGATGTTGCAGGCCGGTCAATGCCGATAATTTTTCAGCCGTTCGAATATAGTCACCTGTTATATCAATACCAGTAACAGCACAGCCAAACTCCGCTGCCAGCAAACGGCAGGCGCCGCCCAAACCACAACCGGCATCTAAAACGCGCATGCTCTGTTGCAGGGCGGCGGCTGTGGCCAGTTCACGCGATACTTCCTGTCCGCGCACATGAAACTCATCGATGGGCGCAAGATCCTGCCGCGTTATAGCGCCAGGCATTTTGCCCTCACTGGCTAAGGCCTTCAGAATGGTCTCGTACAGGTGGTCATGCGCATAATGTGCCGCTATTTGCGATTCATTGGTCATGGCTCATCAGTTTGATGGTTTACAATTATCGCAGTAAATGTTGCGCAATATATTATATTCAAGCAACTGAAAGCTGGCGCCCCCCTTATCCATTGCATTAAAGAACCGGCAGTATCTTTTACTATTGATGCTGATAGCATTCTGTACAGCTTTTTGTACACTTTCCAGCGAGAATTGCGCCGGATCAAACAATTTCAGGTTCAGGTAATAAAATAACAGGTCTTCGTTTACATCGAGCTGATGTATCCGTTTCTCAAGCAACAGTTCCGACAATTTCATATGGGAGTAATAACAAAGGAATTTGGCCATGGCCAGGATGTCTTCATCGGAAAGTTGCATATCCACGTACGTTAAATAAATGTATTTAACCGCTTCGTCTTTGGCATCGTACTTATATTGGCTCATATAGATCCCGCACATAATAATGTGGTAATTGATAAGCATGCGCTTTACCAGGGAAGAATCGGTACCGGTTTTTGGAAGCTCGTTGATGTATAGCAGGAACGAGTCTGGTTGTGCAAAACCGGGATCGTATTGCCACATCCGAAAAGTAAGGGCGCAGATGTTATATTTTATTTTACCATTGGCGGGAGAAAGGGTCTCAATCTCTTTCAGTTCTTCAAGAGCCTCTTCCTCGTAAGTGATATTCAGCAAAAGTTTGTACGTGATCTGGTTATTTTTCAGGTCGCTGAAAATGGCTTCATGGGGAATTTCAAGCTGGTTGATATATGCCTCCGGTAGTTTTCCGTCGGCAACCCGGTCAAAAATGGCGTCCTGTATAATGGAAGCTTTTGCCACCTGTTTCTTTTCGATCGCTTTTTTAAATTGCATTACCAGTGAGTCGGCTTTTGTTCTTTCCAGACCGGTCTTTTTATTCAGGTAAATAGTAATGATCGCTTTCCGGTGATCTTTCAGGTAAGGTTCAAGCTGATCGAGCAGGGCTTTATCGAGCAGTTTTGATTTAATAGTGGCCTTATCAAAATCAGCCAGGTCTTTGTACGGAGATTGAGCGATGTCGTTGTAAAACTCTATCCAGTTTTCACCAGCCGTAATGGTAGTTTTTATTTCGCGTGTTTGAAACTGTTGTAACGCTTTAACGATCGATTTCGCCCGTTGCTGCTGTAACAGGCTGTTAGCCTGTTCGGCGCCTTCTATGGAGGAATAGGCGCGAATATGAATGGACTTAATGCTGTAATCTTTCAGTTCCAGGGAGTCATACAGCGGTTTTATATCCTTTGTGTCATATACTGCTTTATTCTTTGAGAAGGGGATAATGAACTGTAGCTTTTTGGAATAGAAGCGTGGATTTGAAGTTGTGTCTGCTTCATTATCAGGTTCAACATTCAGCAGCGTATCTGTATACATCCCCATGGGCAACAGGGCCCACGAGCTGCGGGGGATGTCAACAAAATTCGTATAATGGCAAACCACGCCGTTTTTGATGATAATCAGGTTGCCTTCCATCTCTTTATTTAAAAGGTTTTTTGGAACCTGGCCCACTTTTACAGAAAAATGGCCTTCGGTCAACTGCTCCATATTTTTTTTGAGCGCTGCGAGATAAACGGGAGGCAGCACCACGCCTTTGGAAACGGAATGCGCGATTGGTAAAGTAGCATTACAGACATACTGTTCTTTCAATACCAGGTCAACCGAAACCCCGTCCTGGGCGCCGGTAAAGAGTTTATTAAACCATTCCATATTCGACATGGAAAAATATACATCCCCATCGGTATGTATATCGATGCCGAATAATACCTCTTTCGGCATGTCATGTAATAATTTTTCGCATGCGGTGCAGTAGGCCGACTGTCGACCATCCTGAATAAAAACTTTTGTTTGGGCAGTTGCCATTACGGGCAGGCATAGCCAGAGGACCAGGGTTAATAAGTGACGCACGTTTTTATAAGGCATTATGTAAGGTGTGTAGGGTGCTGCTAAGTTAGTCACGATTTGGCGGAATTGTTACAACGGGGTTAACCGGTTAACTCGTCAACTTTTCAACTTTTCAACTATCTTTGACGCTATGACACAAGAAAAAATAAACGATATGAGGTCCCGCCTTGGTGGACTGAGGAGGTTTCTTTGACGTCGATAACCGTCAGTACAAAGTAAACGAAGAAAAACAACTTTCCCTTTCGCCCGGTTTTTGGGACGATAACAAACGGGCCACTGAAATACTCAAAAGCATTAAGCTAAACGAATTTTGGATCAAACTCTACGACCAGTCAAAAGCGGACGTGGAGGATTTTGTTGTGTTGTTTGATTTCTGGAAAGCCGGCGAAGCCAGCGAAGAGGAAACCAAACAGGCTTATGAAAAAGCCTTACAACAATTAGATGAAGCCGAGTTCAAAAGCACCCTTAACCAGCCGGAAGATGAATTACCTGGCGTGCTGCAGATAAACAGCGGCGCGGGTGGTACGGAAAGCCAGGACTGGGCCGAAATGCTGGCGCGCATGTACCGCATGTATGGCGAAAAACAGGGCTGGCAGGTAACCGAGCTCGACTGGCAGGAAGGTGATGGCGCCGGTATCAAAAGCGCTACGCTGCAGTTCGATGGACCGTTCGCCTACGGCTTTTTAAAGGCCGAGAGCGGCGTTCACCGCCTGGTGCGTATTTCGCCCTTCGACAGCAATGCCCGCCGCCATACGTCTTTTGCGTCGGTTTTCGCGTATCCGCTGGTTGATGACAGCATTGCGGTGGAAGTAAACCCCGCCGACCTGGAATGGGAGTTTTACCGAAGCGGTGGTAAGGGCGGACAAAACGTAAACAAGGTGGAAACGGCTGTGCGTTTAAAGCATCATCCCAGCGGTATTGTGGTGGAATGCCAGAAAGCCCGTACACAGGGCGAAAACCGCGAAATGGCGCTCCAGATGTTGAAGAGCCGCCTGTATGAGGAGGAGCTGCGTCGCCGTGAAGCGTTGAAGAATGCCACCAATGCTTCTAAAAAGAAGATAGAGTGGGGCAGCCAGATCCGCAGCTATGTATTCCATCCTTATAAAATGATCAAGGACCATCGCACCGATTATGAAGTAGGTAACGTGCAGCCGGTGATGGATGGTGAGCTGGATGGGTTTATTAAAGCGTATTTGATGAAGGAGGCGGAGGCGGGTTGATCAGTTGACCAGTTGGCGAGTTGACAAGTTAACAAGTTGATAGGGTTGACGGAGTTGACAGGATGATAAAGAAAATAAGAATTAATCTGAGGCCGAAGGCCGAAGTAAAAAATAGAAAGCCGCGAAAAGGGCCAAAGCTGTTTAAAACAACTTTGGCCCTTTCTATTATTTTGAACTTAAAACTTTCAACTTAAAACTTTGAACTAACAAACTCAATAACTAACAAACTCAATAACCTAAGAACTCAATAACTGCCACTTTTACGCAGGATCCTACTTGAATTTAACCTGGTTAACTGATCAACTAATAACCCCACCAAAAATAAAAACGCCACACTGTTAAGCGTGGCGTTTTTACATGAGTGTATCTCAGCTGACTGAGAACCCAGAAACTCATTCACTGAGAACTCAGAACAAGAATTTTGCCTGCAGTTGCATAACAGGATTATGGTCTGCAGGCAAAATATGAATACACCAATTAATATTGCCAGAGTAATGTAAACCAATCCGGCATTACTCGCGTGTTTATACTTTCATCAACGATTAATTCATTGCTGTATCGTTGCTGAGGCCTTGCGCATATAAAGAACCCGGTAATACGTTCCAGATCAAAGACACCATACGACGACGTTTGTCATCAGCATGATAATCTTTTACTCTGTCCGGGTAAGGCAGCTCTTCCCCTTTACCCATCCACTTGATGTCGTAGTTGATGAGCTTAGGATTAGGAATAAGAGCTTCATTTATTTTGATAAGGTCAACCAGAAGGTTGGCAATAGATTTTGCTCTAAGTTCAGATAATTTTACGTTCAACTCCTGACGGGTTGGGTTGTTCGTTTTCATCTTGGCGAGCAGCGGAGAGTACAAAGGAGATTCCTTTGCGATCGGCGTTTCGTCAGAGAAACCATAACAAACAATTACCGCCACGAATCTTTGTCGGGGGTGGTCACCAAAGAACTTGATGATCCGCTGTACAATTGGTTCGATCGATTTTTTGGCTTCATCCTGTTTTTCAGGAGGAATACCATAACCACCTGCTGGGAAGAAAGTGGCTGTTTCAAATGAAGAGAAAGTGGAAATGTCATAAAGGTCGTTCAACGATTTCAGATCGGTCAACGCACTCTGGATGATTACGTTTGTACGTTCTGCGAACTGCATGATCTCTTCTTTGGTACCATTCACCGACAGTTGTTGTGCAACTGCAAGCTGGGTGTCGATCTTTCTTTCAGCCTCTTTGAGGTTTTTGATGATCTCCTTACCAATGTCAGGATCCACTTCATAATTTTTCACTTTTTCTACGGTCAGGGCGATGGCGCGCTGAGCTTCTTTCTTGACTAACTCAAGTGTTTCTTGTGTGGTTTTCGTCAAGGTTTGGACTGATTTACTAGGGCCGCATGATACTGCCATGCCCAGCGCCAGTCCTGTTACTACCATGATTAATAGGCTACGAAGCATAAGAGTAAAGGTTTTTAATAAGCAGGACCAAACGTGACCTGCTCCTTTGGTTTACTAATTGGCTTTTTCGGATTGGTTCTTAAATGGATACTAGAAGTATCTATCTGACTTTTAACGGCAGATGCGCGAATATATTCTCTTTCTTTAACATTTTTTTCCTTTTTTGTCGCTTCTGCCGGCTCAGAATAAGCGTAAGAACTGTACGAATTGTAAGATTTACTATTCTCTTTTTTTGGCGCAATTTCCGGAGCGCTTTCAGTAACCGTTGGAGTTTCAGGTTGTTGTACTACCGTTGTTGATCTGTTCCTGGCAGCCTTCGTAATTTCCGGGTCCGTTTCGGTTACCGGAGTCCATGAGACAGACGTAATATTCGCAGATGATGGTAATTTTACCTTTAGTAGTTTTTCGATCGACTCATTTATCTCATTAATGTTGTCGTCTTTGATGAATGCGTACGACTTTATTCCCATTTCGGTAAACCATTTACTCCAGATGGTAGTAAGCAGGTTGTACTCACCGGTCCAGTCATCCTTTGGGTTTAATTCCAGCACAAGAACTTTTAAATTGGGGAAACGTTTATTTACCGGAAGCAGACCATAGTCACCTTCTTTAAAACGACTGTTCCAGTCGGGTGCTTTTTTCAGGTTGTTGATGATCTGTGCGCAGGAAGTATACCGGTTGTTGCGGCTGCTGCGGCCTTGCAGGCTTTCAAAATCCATATAGCCATCAGTGATGATGAATAGTGTATTTTGTGCATCTTTCTCCAGGTCGTCCTGCAGGTCTTCATTGAAGTATTTCCAGATGTCGGCGCCCGCATAAGAAGTGCTGTTATTGCTGATCACTGCCTTTTTATAGATCTTCGGCAACAGGGTGTTGAAATTTTTTTCTGTTTCTTCCAGCATCTTGGCCTTTTGTTCGGGCTGGGCCGAGGCCAGGGTGAGCCGCAGGTTGCCGGCCAGGTCATACACTTCGTTTGCAGTAGTGCGTTGGGGCGCTACCATCAACTTCAGTTTATCGTTCACCGTAAAATATAACCTGGTGGGATCTTTTGCATTCAGCTTTGACTTGAAAGCGGCGTAGATGGATTGAATGACCTGTATATCCTTTGGAACCTGTTGCTGGTTGTTATACAGTATTCGGTCGCTCAGGTCAAGCAAAACCATGTAATTGTCTTTGGGCGGTGCGGATCCGTCTTTTTTTGCATCCTTCACAGCCTCTTCGATTTCATTGCAGCCTGATAAAACCCAGGCGCACATGATTGTGATTAGGAGGTAACGTGCCATAACTCAAGGATAAAGAAACCTATTAAGTGATTATTTGAAATAAGATTCCTGAAACTCTTTTAATTCCTTTATATAGGCATCCGTTTTCTCGTTGATGAGCTTGATCTGCTCTTCTCCTTTTTCGCGGCCATATAAAGTTGCCAGGTAACCGTTCCAGCCATCCCTGAAGTAATTGATGTTCTTCTCAATTGCATCAACGGGCAGAACGAGTCTGTCTTTTTCCTTGCTTAGGTCTTCCGCTCTTTGGGTTATTTGTTGTAACTCAGTTTCGTATAACATCCGTTTTTCTTCCAGCTGCAGGATCTCATCCTGTAAACGGTGAATGCGTTTGTACCGAAGTCTCAACTGGTTGCGTTTGCCCCATTCCATCTGCATCAGATAATATACAGAGCTCCAGATGGCAAACACCCCAAAACCCAAAAAAAGTACCAGGTAAAATCGCGAATCCGCGAATACCGGTACAATCAACGTTTTAAATTCATCCCGATTCAATTTGATCAAAATCTCGTTCACGGCGGTATGAACCTGAAGAGCAAGCAAAATGTCACCAATAAAAACCAGGCTTAGCAATCCCCAAACAATTTTCTTGTATTTAATACCTCTTTCCGAGAACAGATGAATAGATGTTCCCAGTGCAAAGAAAATAGTGGGGAATACGATCAGGGGGGGGTAGTTAATAATAAGATAGACCAGTCTTCGAAGGCTGGGTAACAATTGTATGTTTAGCCTTCCTTCCTGGAAAAGGGTCATTGGATCTACACCATTCAGCGCAAAATCCGCAACACTCATGTAAAAGTATAATAAGTAGAACGATAATGCAACTAAAAGAAATAATAAAAATAAAAAAGTGCCCCAACTGAAGCTGTTATACATCGCCTGGTGGCGGGGAGAATGAGCCGTACTTATTTCATCTAATTGATTTTTAAGCATATTGATCTCAGTCTGCTTACTGGGTACCAACCCCTTGGTAATATCACGACTGTTATGAATTTCTTCCACCTTGCCCTTGACCTCGTAGAATTTTTCCAGTAAGGCCTCAATTTGCTTTTGGATCCGGTTACGCGTATCCTCCGTTTTGGGTAATAATCGTAGGGAATCCTGCTCAGATAGGATGGAACCGCTGCGCACTTTGTTTAACAGGCCCTTATACGCTTCAATACCGCCTTTATAAGTACCTGCCTGCTCAACGCCATACCCGCGCATGTCTTTCACTACGATGTTCGACAGATCAGGCATATGATACCTGTTGCTATCGGTTAGTTTTGATTTGCCAGAAATGATCACTGATTAATGGATGTGTTTTGGGTTATTGCTTCCAAATTTAATTTATTGCGCTGTTTAAAAATTAGCATGTGCACACCCTGTGGATAAAAGCAGGGGCTGGTTTTAAGCCTATTTTATAATATTTTGTTAGTCAGGGTTTTGACTCGGTACTACCTTTTTGTTAATTAAAAACCAGCTAAGTAACTTCGCAACCTCAAAAAACACATGATTATGGAATTCGGCTATTTTCACTATCCACTGCCGGCAAACGAACCTGTTTTGTCGTACGCACCGGGGTCGCCCGAAAAAAAGCGGTTGAAGGAAGTGCTCGCATTGTTAAAACAGGAACCCGTAGACGTACCGATGTACATTGGCGGACGGGAAGTGCGCACTAATAAAAAAGAAACCATGAATCCCCCGCATGAAATAAAACATGTGCTGGGGCATTATCATATTGGTGAAGAAAAACATGTAAAGCAGGCAGTTGAAGCAGCCCTGGCCGCCCGCGAAAGCTGGGCCGCCATGAGCTGGGAGAACCGCGCGCACATCTTCCTGAAAGCTGCCGACCTCATTGCTACTAAGTACCGGCCATATATGAACCGTACTACTATGCTGGGTCAAAGCAAGAACGCTTACCAGGCCGAGATCGACAGCGCCTGCGAGCTCATCGACTTCTTACGTTTCAATGTACACTTTCTGAGTGAGATCTACCGTCAGCAACCCATTAGTGCAGCTGGCATCCATAACCGTATGGAGTATCGCCCGCTCGAAGGGTTTGTGCTTGCAGTTACTCCATTCAACTTTACAGCGATCGGCGGCAACCTGCCTACCTCAGCAGCCATGTGTGGTAATGTAGTAGTTTGGAAGCCTGCCCACACCCAGGTTTATTCGGCCCAGATGTTCATGCGCATATTAAAAGAAGCCGGCCTGCCCGATGGCGTTATCAATTTAATTTACGTTGACGGTCCTACGTTAGGTAAAGTTTGTTTCAGCCATCCTGATTTTGCCGGGGTGCATTTTACCGGTTCAACAGGCGTATTCAACAATATGTGGGAAACCATTGGTAAGAACATGTCTTCTTATAAATCATACCCCCGCATTGTTGGAGAAACCGGTGGAAAGGATTTTGTACTGGCGCACAAAAGTGCTGATGTAGACCTACTGGTTACAGCATTATTACGCGGTGCGTTTGAATACCAGGGTCAGAAATGTTCTGCGGCTTCACGTGCTTACATTCCCAGCAACCTGGCTGAAGATGTAAAAAAGAAACTGAGTGCCGGCATTGAAAGCTTTACCATGGGCACGGTAGAAAACTTCAGCAATTTTATCAATGCCGTGATCGATGAAAAAAGCTTTGATAAAATTGAGAACTATATCGAGAACGCGAAGAACGATCCCAAAGCAGTACTCTGGGCAGGCGGCAAGTGCGATAAATCACAAGGTTATTTTGTGCAGCCTACTGTTATTGAAGCAAAGGACCCCATGTACGTTACCATGTGCGAAGAGATCTTTGGCCCCGTGTTAACTGTATATGTATACAATGCCGAAAAGTTTGAAGATACCCTGGAGCTGGTGAATAAAACCTCCCCATATGCATTAACAGGATCGATCATTGCGCAGGATAGGGCAGCGGTTGAACAGGCTACGGTGAAACTGCGTCATGCAGCTGGTAATTTTTACATTAATGACAAACCAACCGGCGCCGTTGTTGGACAACAACCTTTTGGTGGCGCCCGCGCCAGTGGCACCAATGATAAAGCCGGTTCTATTTTGAACCTGTATCGCTGGCTCAGTGCAAGAACCATTAAGGAAACATTCAACGCCCCTGTTGATTATCGTTATCCGTTTATGGCAGAAGAATAAGCCAATAGGCAATAGACAATAAGCAATAGATAATAAAAAAGAGGCTTTTTTTCAATGACAGCCTCTTTTTTGCCTGTTGCCAGTTGTCAATTGATTTTTTTTACCCCTTTAGCTTAATTTTCTAATTTGCGGGTTTGCGTTTATTTTTATCAAAATATTTTCCTTGAAGACGATCTTAAATGAGCAGCAACTGGCTATAATTATCCGGCGGCTTAGTCACCAGGTATTGGAGAATAATATCAATCTCGATAATACGGTCTTTATTGGCATTCAGCCAAGGGGCATTTTTGTGAGCGATCAAATGATTCAGGTGATCCGGGAGCTGGTTGCACCCGAAAAAGTGCAGTATGGCAAGCTGGATATTACTTTTTATCGTGATGATGTCCGCAACCAGATCCACGTACCCAATCAAACCGATATTCCATTTAGCATAGAAGGTAAGAATGTTGTCTTGATCGATGACGTATTGTATACCGGCCGCACCATCAGGGCTGCGCTGGATGCGTT
>NZ_JBJMLX010000263.1:0-10420 GCF_045805085.1 Niastella sp. | reverse complement strand
TAGTTTACCTGCTTTGGCCAGTTCTATGGCTGTTGAATAATCATCGGGGTAAAACTGACCGCCGCCGGCGGCATCCACAACACTGGTCAATCCATATTTATTTAATTCATGGTACCATTGCAGCGTGGAGTTTAATCTTTCTTCGTGGGTAAGCTTTGTCGTTAGTGCCAGCGTGGTATAAATGGCTTTGGGCGTTTCTTTGGCGTACAGCATGCCGGTAGGGTTGCCGCTTGAATCCAGTTCAACCAAGCTGCCCTCATACCGGGTGTTCTTATCATATTGTAGCACTTCTATTCCTTTTTTATTTACAAAAGCTTTCCCATACAGGTAAGTAATAAACACGGGTTTGTCAGGAACTGCTTTGTTGATCTCGTCAATGGTTGGTTGTCTTTTTTCTTCAAACTGGTATTCGTTCCAGCCTCCTACCACTTTGATCCAAACGCCTGGGGGTGTTCGCGCGGCTTGTTCTGTAAGCATTTCCATAGCGCGCTTCAGGGAGGTCACACCGTCCCAACGCAATTCTGCATTATAATTAAGTCCTTCCCGGATCGCATGCAGGTGACTGTCATTCAGTCCCGGTACAACCGTTCTTCCCTTAGCATCGATAATACTGGTAGCAGGTCCTTTATACGTTGCAAGCATGGAGGCGTTACTTCCGGCGTTCAGAATGATGCCGTCTTTGATCGCTACCGCCTGTCTGAATTCTCCGGCTTTGACCATTGTAGTTACTTTGCCATTTATAATGATCAGGTCCGCTTTATTTTGTGCCGTCAACTGCCATGACAATAGCAGACACGGAATAAAAAGTAATTTATTCATGACGATTTTTTAAATAGTATGGTTAGTGCTTTATTTCCCCTTATTGTTGCTGATGTCCTTATAAGCGTTTGGCAGATTGAAATTAAAATGAAGCCAGTTGAACAATACATACCCTTTATCGTATTCCTTCATGGTTACTGTTTGCTGTGTTTGCTCAAGTGTTAATCCTTTTTGCACGGCTGCCTGCACCTGTTGCGTGAGGGATTGCACATAATCAAGGGTATATTTTATACCTGCTTTATTGGTGATCCTGCCATGGCCGGGAACAATGATGGCATCATCAGGAAGCATGTCATATATCTTTTTCAAATTGGCAGCGGGTTCCAGGAAGTAGCCATCAAACAACCAGGGAATGGTGGGACTTTCTGCAATAAAAGGATTGCCTGCCCAAAACACTTTCTCAGCTGGCATCCATACAAAAAGGTCTGCGGGAGATTGCGCGGTGCCGGTATTGATCAATTCAACGATCTTGTTTCCGCCGAGGTCAATGGTGACTTTGTTGTTCTTTGCAACGGTTATATCTGCCGGCCGGTAGGTGGCTTCTTCAATACCACGTCCTTTCCCGAACAGCGTAATCATAAATTGTTTGATGCCATCGAAATGCTGAGCGAGATTTTCCTTTGCAAATTCATTCTGAATGATGAGCGTGTTGGCGGGTAAAAGATAGTTAGTGAAACAATGGTCGCCATGATCGCTTGTATTCACTGCATAGAGAATGGGTTTGTTGGTTACCGATCTTACCAGTTTTATTTCCTGGTCGAACAGTCGTTTGTTCAGGAAACATTCTATCAGCATCACTCCCTTTTCGCCTACTATAAACCCGCCTGATGTTGCCTGCGGAATGCCTTTGGTAGTTTCTGATTCTACTGAGGTTGGTTGTATAGCATATACATTGGTGGCTAATTTGTGCAATGTCAACTCAACCTTGTTGCCATCCCAGATGGGAACCTGGGGCGGCAACGGAATTTGAGCGATACCTGTGAGGTGAAGGGAAAGCAAAAAGCATGTCACCATAGTGACTATAAGATTCTTATTCATCGCTACAATTATTTTATCGTACGGGGTTTAACTATTATTTTGAAAGGAAGAAATCAAGGAGATCTTTTTGAACCTGGGCAGTATTTTCCTGTACCACCCAATGCCCGGCGCCTTTGATATTGGAGCCTTTTACATTTTCAGCAACCAGTTTGCAATGGTCTGCCAGGAAGCCGGCGCCGAAATATTCGCCGCCCATGGCCAGCAACGGCATTTTTAATTTGGTCTTCATAAATACCTTATTGTCCTTTGCATCCTGCTCAAAAGCGCCGAACCAATGAAAGGCGCCCGTTGTACCGCCTTTTACAGAATAGGCCCGTACAAATTCATTCACTTCCTCGGGGGTGAACGGGTCTTTTACATGACCTACTACCGGCCAGAAGTTGGTAAGGAACAAGCGCTCTCTTCCCGCCACCAACTCACCTGAAGCTGGAAACGAAAAGAAGCCAAACCACCAGGCAGCACCTTTCACCTGGCTCCAAACCGGTTCAACACCGGGAAGCAGGGCATCCATCAACGCGAGTTTGTTTACTTCGCCTGAAAACTGCGCTGCGTAGGCGTAGGCCACCATCAGACCAATATCGTGGCCGGCCAGGTTAATGTGATCGTAGCCCAGTTGTTTCACCACCCCGTGGATATAGGCAGCCATCGTTTTTTTA
The DNA here is from genome assembly GCF_045805085.1 of Niastella sp. Lineage (NCBI taxonomy): Bacteria > Pseudomonadati > Bacteroidota > Chitinophagia > Chitinophagales > Chitinophagaceae > Niastella > Niastella sp. Next base: position 7,907 of record NZ_JBJMLX010000263.1, on the reverse strand, counting down.
TCGTAGCCACTGTCAGGCTTGCCCGATTCGCCCAGACCCGGAAGATCAGGGGCTATTACCGTAAAATGTTTGGAGAATTCAGGCAGCAGGCGGTTCCACATATACCAGTTCTGCCCAAAGCCATGCAATAACACCAACGGTTCACCCGATCCGCCGATCACATAGTGAATGTCAATGCCATTTACTTTCGCAGAAGCGTGTTTGAAATTGGCTGGGGGCGAGGCTGGTTGAGCGGTTGAAGTAGTTTGAGTAGTGTCTGCAGTCGTGTTGGCAGCAATAGTTGTTTCTTTGGGCGCATTGTTACAGGATGTCTGTAAAAAAAAGGCAGCAAAAAGCACCGGGATCAATTTTGTCATAATAAGTATTACTTTGAATAATGAATGAAGTGGTTGGTTATGATAATTTATTAAGCCAGTCCAGGATATAATCCGCATCCTCTTTCCAGGAGGGTTGACCCAGAACGAAGTGATTTCTGCCTCTGAACGCCGCATAATCTGTAATGGAATTGCTGTTTTTGTATTTCTTGTAATTCGAATAATTCAGCGATGCGGGGATGGTATTGTCATCACTGCCGCTGGTGAGTAACAGGGGCGCATGCGGATTTTCAAAGTTTACTTTGGCCGCTTTGGTGATGGTATCCCTTACAATCAGCTTCGATTCCGGAATGGCAAACCGGTAATAGGCTTCTTTCTGTACATCGCAATCCATACCATTGGTAAAAGCGTATTTCCATTGGTTGAACGACATCAGGAAGGATTTCCGGACGGAGGTAAAAAATCCGAGCGGGCCCCAGCCGGCTTTTAGAAAAGAAAATTTGAATGTCATGATGCCCTGGGGCGGTACCGAATGAATAGCGACTCCCGCAAAGCCTAATCCTCTTTGTAACAGCAGTTGAACCATCAGCCCGCCGATAGAATGACCGATCAGGATGGGTTTTTCAGGCAATTGTCTTACAATATTGTCGTAATAATCCGTTAATGCCGCAAGCCGGTTGCCTGCAATATCCTTGTTGGGATGGCTGTTGCGCAAGGCTTCGGCCGACGCGCTTTTATGCGGCCAGGGTGGGGCAATGGCATGGTACCCCCGACTTTTAAAATAATTTTTCCATTCATCCCAGCAACTGTGATGAACGAATGCGCCGGTAATAAAGACGACTGTTTTTGGATTGGTTTTTCCCATAAGTAACAATTATGGGTACCACATGCCAATTACAATGCCTTTTTTATAAGTGAATGCAGTTCAATAGCTTTGCTGAAAAGGGGATAGGCGCTGACCGTGATATTTCGCGGTTTGGTTAACTGTACCGTGAAATGTCATGGTTATTATTTTTAATTTTAGATAAAAAGGATTTCCTGCATGGTAAAGTCGGTTATATGTGCATTTTTTATTTTGACAACCGTTGTACCGGTTTGGGGACAGCAGTTATCTGATAAGACACAGGTTGAACTGCGCCACCTGGCAGCCATTTATCATGCAAAGGGCAACTCTCAAAAAGAAGCCAGTACGTGGCTTCTGCTGGCCCAGAAAATGGACTGGCATACGGAAAAGCCTGCTGATGTGAATGCCTGTTTTGACAAAGCGATCACATTATACAAACAGGTTCATAGCATCGAAGGAGAAGGGGAAACCCGAACTTTCCTGGGGCATTATTTATATTATTCAGGGAAACTTGATTTGGCGGAAAAAGAATCAACACAGGCGCTGAACTTATTGGATCAGGTAAGAAGTGATAAGGCTTTTATTGCCTGTCTTACTTTGTCCGCGATCCACAGATACCGTGGTTCTTATGAGAAGTCGCTTTTATACGCAACAAAAGGTATTGAAAGTGTAGAGCGCAACAAAGATGTTAAGCATGTTGAGGCGATGTATGGAGAACTGGCCCTGGTTTACGACGAACTGGGACGTATTGAAGAGAGTAGCCAATGGTATCGAAAAACGCTCGACAAAAGAATTGAACGAAAAGCAGAGCGGGCGATCATCTTCAGAACTGCAGGGTTTCTGATCCGTCAATTGATAAAACTAAAAAAGAGCAGGGAGGCCCTTGCTTTGATGGATAGCCTGGTTGCGGCGGGGCCGCCCCAAACCCCGTTTGATAAAGTCGTAGTTGCGCAAAACTTTGCTTATTGTTTTGATGCGTTGAAACAGCACCCACAGGCCGAGAAATATTTTCTTGCAATGACCCTTTACCTCAAAGATGCTCCCTGGATGCCTGAACAGGTTTCTATGTGTAATATGGATGTTGGCAGGTTTTATTTGCAGCTCAGGCAATTTAAGAAAGCGCACATTTATTTGGATACTGCGTTAACATATAGAATACATGACCGCTTGGTTGATCAAAAAGAATTGTTTCAAATGCTTTTTACCGCAGACTCAGCGCTCGGAAATTACACCGCTGCTATTAAAGACCTGCAGCAATACCAGTTTCTCAATGATTCCATTTACAATGAAAGAAAAAGCAGGCAGATTGAAGAATTGACCATCCAATATGAAACGCAGAAAAAAGAACAAAGCATCCGGTTGCTGGAAAATGAAAAATTGCTTCAGAAAACCGAGTTGACAAAGGAGAAAAATACAACACGCTGGATCGCTGGGGCGACCCTGTTACTTGTTGTTATCATTGGGTTGCTGGTGAATTATTCCCGCCTAAAGCAACGAACAAACAGCGAACTACAGGAACAGCAAAAACAAATTGAAAAGAAAAACATTTCACTACAGCAGTTGGTAGCAGAAAAAGAATGGCTGGTCAGGGAGATCCATCACCGGGTAAAAAACAATTTTCATATGGTGATGGGCCTGCTGCGTACACAAGCCGCCTACCTGCAGAGTGAAGAGGCCATTCAGGCAGTAACTGAAAGCTCGCAACGCATTCAGGCCATGTCGCTGGTTCATCAGAAGCTCTATCAATCAGAGAATTTATCAGCCATCAATATGGTCGATTATATTCATGAATTGATAGATTACCTGAAAGACAGTTTTCATACCGGTAACACCATCCGGTTCAACCTGCAAATTGACCCGGTAACATTTACTGTTTCACATTGCGTGCCGGTTGGCCTCATCCTGAACGAAGCCGTCACCAACGCCATTAAACACGCTTTTCCGGGTAAGAAAGAAGGTATTATTGACATTTCTTTGAGAAGTTTGGCGCCCAATCATTTTTTGCTTGCCATCAAAGACAATGGAGTTGGCCTGCCTGCAGCATTCGACCCTGCCAACCAAACCTCCATGGGCATGAAGTTGATGCGGGGGCTTAGTGATGACCTCGATGCAACATTTCAGGTTAACAATAATAGTGGCACCCAAATAACGCTTGACTTTATAGTAGAAGCGTAATCAAATAACTGAATATGAAAGAACAAATTCTTATAGTAGAGGACCAGTTTGTGGAGGCGGATTATTTGCGCCTGTTGCTGCAGCAGGCCGGTTATGGCATTACAGGCATTGCCCGCTCGGTTGCCCAGGCTCAGGAAATGATAAAGGATAAAAAGCCGGATTTTGTTCTCCTGGATATTTTTCTAAAAGGAAAACAAACAGGGATCGATCTCGCAAAACTCTTGGCAATAGACAATATTCCGTTTGTATACCTGTCGGCTAACTCCAATGAAGAGGTACTGAATGCGGCAAAGGAAACCCATCCCTATGGGTTTTTGGTGAAACCTTTCCGGGAGAAAGACCTGTTGGTTGCGCTTGAAATTGCCCGGTATCGTCACGTACATAGCATTGAAGCCCGGTATCGCAGGGAAACTGAGTTACGTAAACTCTTAAAAACTATTGTAAGCGAAACCGGTAGCTGGGAGGAAAAATTGTTGAGAATAGCCACGGCGCTTCAGTCGTTTATTCCTTTTGACTTTCTCGCTGTAGGGTTTGATGATATTAAAGATCCCTTCTTTAAAGGGATGTGTTTTTTAAGACTGGGTTACGATGAATACCAAATGATTGGTTTGCATGAACTGGCTACCATTACGGGAAAGTCAATAGAAGAATTGATAGCGCTGCAACCACCCAACCCGGTGGAAGAAATAGCCGCATTTTATAATAAGGTTGCCTTTCAGAATATTTGCCGGCAGCCTTCATTAAGAAAACTTTTTGCCGACAGTTTTCAATTACAATCACATTTGGAAATGCCCATGCGCATGATGGACCGGAAGCCTTTCAGCTTTTGTTTATTCAGCAGAAGACCGGATGCCTATACTGCTGAGCAGCTTGAACAATTTGAAAGGATCCAGTTCTCATTGATGCAAACCATTGAGCATTTGCTGCAGGACGAAATGAGTGCAGCAGGTAAAATGCTGCAACAGGAAAGTAAAACCCGGTTTGATGGGATCGTTGGTAAAAGCCATCTCCTGTTAAATGTATTTGATCATATCTCTCAGGTGGCCCCTTCAGACACTTCTGTTTTGATACTGGGAGAAAGCGGAACGGGTAAAGAAAAAATTGCCGATAGCATCCATAATCTGTCATCCCGCAAAGGGAAACCATTTATTAAACTGAACTGCGCTGCATTGCCCGCCACCCTGATTGAATCAGAATTGTTCGGACATGAGAAAGGTGCTTTTACCGGTGCGCTTGATAAGAGGATCGGCAAATTTGAAAGGGCCGACAAGGGGACGCTGTTCCTGGATGAAGTAGGTGACATGCCGGTTGAATTACAGGTAAAATTATTAAGGGTATTACAGGAGAAGGAAATAGAAAGGGTAGGAGGAAGAGATACGATAAAAGTGGATGTTCGCATTATTGCGGCTACAAATAAAAACCTGGAAAAGGAGGTGGCAGACGGCCGTTTCCGGTTGGACCTGTATTACCGGTTGAATGTTTTCCCGGTGACACTACCGCCATTACGTGATCGAAAAGAAGATATTCCTGCGTTAGCCTATCATTTTATGAGTCACTATAGCCATAAAGCAGGAAAAAAGATAAGCGGAATATCGGATAGTGTGCTCAGGAAAATGATGGCTTACAACTGGCCGGGAAATATTCGTGAGCTGGAACATTTAATTGAAAGAAGCGTGTTGCTGGCTAAAGGAACGGTTATAGAAGATATCCTGTTGCCGGCAGTTGAAAATAAAGGAGGAAGAAGGGAGGCCTCAGCCGCTGACATGAAAACGATCGTCGAAAATGAAAAGGATTACATCATCTCGGTATTGAAGAAATGCAATGGAAGAATATGGGGACCGGGCGCTGCCGCTGAGATCCTGAATATTAACCCTTCTACCCTGAAATCAAAAATGAAAAAACTGGGGATAAAAAAGGAATATATTAAATAAATGGGGACGATCAATGTAGCAACAGTAACCACTATGCGGTGGTACTTCTACAAAACAGCTGTTTACTAACGGCATAAAAATTTCATGGAGTTGGCTGTAAACAACCAACCACTACTTATGACTCCGCTAATTTATTTTCTTCGAAGATCTCTTATAGTGATCAGTCTATTGTCCTATTCCTTACTCAATTATGCACAATCCCCCACGTATGTTTGGGGCCGTGGTATTGCTGGTAATGACACTCTTACATTGGGTTACAGCGTCGTTGATGCACCCGGTAATGTTTATTTGGCCGGTGCATTTGCCGGTGTGGTTGATTTTGATCCCGGGCCTGCCGCTTCAAATCTCACTTCTGCAGGCAAAGTGGATGCATTTGTTTGTAAACTCAATACCTCCGGCAACCTGGTATGGACCATACAATTGGGCGGCGCTGGCACCGACAGGGCTGAATATGTAACGGTGGATGCGCTGGGTAATATATATGTTACCGGTAGTTTTTCCGGAACGGTTGACTTTGATCCGGGACCGGGCACAGCTTCCTTATCTGCTCAGGCCGGGACCGATGCCTTTGTGGCAAAATACGATGCGGCCGGTAATTATGTTTGGTCGGCAAGTTTTGCTGAAAGCAATAACAGCACCGGCAAGGCGGTGGGGGTAGATGTTAATGGCAATGTATATGTTACCGGAAATTTTTCAGGGATTATTTCATTCAGCACTGGTGCTTCCTATACTTCACTGGGCGGCAATGATGTCTTTATCTGCAAACTCAATTCCACCGGCGGGCTGGAATGGGGCGAACGGATAGGCGGCAGTTCTTTAGACGATGCCTCGGGAATTGTAGCAGATGCCACAGGTAATATATTTGCTTTAGGCATGTTTGAAAGTGGCACTATTGACCTGGACCCGGGTCCCGATTCTGCCAACTATTGGGCTGGTACCAGGAATCCATACCTGGTAAAGCTGAATACCAATGGCAGTTTGGTTTGGGCAATACAAAGCTTCGTCTATAGCGCTAATGATCTGAAAATGGATGCCACCGGTAATTTGTTCATGGCAGGAGGTATGTATGGTGTCACTGATATGGATCCCGGTCCTGGTACTGCCAATATTGGCACGCCGCGGACCTCAACGGATTATTTTCGGGAACTTACCGGTGATGCCGGTTACATATTGGCCAAATCATATTTGGGCGTTGGCACCAGCGGCGACGCCAGGTCGGTAAATACGGACGTCACAGGTAATATTTATACGGCCGGAGGGACAGGCGCTTTTAACAAATGGGATAAAAATGGTAATCCGGTATGGGGATACGGTTATGGCATTAACAATCCGGTTATAGGTATTGGCACAGATGCCATGCTGAATTTGTACACCATGGGGAATTTTCATGGTTCCATTGACCTCGATCCCGGTCCGGATACAGCTATAGTCAGAACCAATGTTTACTATAGCATATTTGTTAATAAGCTCGCACAATCTGTAGGCGGGTCGTTACCCCTTACCTGGATCAACCTGGAAGGTCACCTGAATGATCAGCAGCAGTCTACGCTCAATTTTACTGTAAACGAAGAAAACGTGGCGCGTTATACTGTTGAGAAAAGTTCAGATGGAATTACCTTCAATAAGATCGGATCATTGGAAAGCAAGGGTAATGGCACCCACAGCTATGTTTATACTGAACCCACAGCCCTGCAACAAACAGCCTTGTACCGCATTCTGCAAACAGATATAGATGCACGGTCGGGGTATTCCGCTGTTATCCGGCTTTCAGCCGGGAAAGCGCGTTTATCCGCTACTGTTTACCCTATACCGGCAAGAGGTAATGTTACCTTACAAATAACAGGGGATGAATTGCTGCATACAAAGGCAGTGTTGGTAGATTTAAAAGGTATCCAGGTGAGGTCCATCCTCGTTAATGATTACAATACATCTATTGATTTGCATAACCTGCCCCCTGGCATGTACCTGTTACAACTGGCCAATGGCAGCAGTCTGAAAATTATGAAACAAGAGTAGTTCTCAATTCGAAACGAAGCTTGTTATGGCTGCAGTACTAACTGCGACGGCGTTAATCCCGTATAGGATTTAAACTCCCTGATAAAATGCGCCTGGTCGTAATAGCCGCATTCATAGGCTATATTTGTCAGTGAGGTATTGGCCGACCGAACCAGTTCGAGGCTTTTATTGAAGCGTTGAACTGAATAGAAGCTATTGGGAGAGATGCCTACATAATTCAGAAAAAGTTTTTGAATATACCTGGCGGAAAACCCGGTTTCCGCCGCCAGGCGGCCCAGGTCAAATGATTCTCCATGGCGGCTGATGGAATGGCACAACCCTTCTACCAACCCTAGCTTCTCTTGTTTTTTCGGGGTGCTCATCAGTCTGGTAAGTAAGAAGGCTTCGAGCACCTTTACTTTTTGTTCCAGCAACGGCTGCTCCATCAGCCGGTAGTAAAACTCGCTGCATTCTTTGCAGAGAATATCAAACAGGTCAATAGATCCATTGGTAAAATCCGAAACGGGGTTGGGGAAGAAGAGCGCGCCGGCATAGGGCTGAAAGCGTGTTATCAGGCAGGTATTGCCTTTTTTGATAGTAGCCCTTGTTGGGATGGTCCAGTGACCCAGCACCTCCAAACGAGGCACT
>NZ_JBJMLX010000262.1:0-12733 GCF_045805085.1 Niastella sp. | reverse complement strand
TGCTACAGAACAAGGCAGGGTAAATGCGACAATCTACCCTGTTGATTACGACAAGCCAGATGCTTACATTTGTATCATGAAGCACATTTCAATTCTGGTATTAGAGGATGCTACCGTGTCGTGTATCGACAGTAGCTACCAGATACTCACCCGCATAAACGATTTCCTGAAATACCAGGGAAAAGAACCGTTCTATACAGTTGAAATGGTAGGCCTTCAAACGAATACCGCTTTAAATAAAGGGCTCTATAGTATTCGCGCTAACAAAACCATCACTGACATAAACCAAACCGATGTCGTTGTTATTCCTTTAATATGCGGCGACTTCTCACAAACCTTCGCCAAAAACAAACCATACAGTGACTGGCTTTTATCTCAATATCAAAATGGAGCAGAGATTGTAAGTCTTTGCGTGGGTTCATTCTTCCTGGCATCAACGGGTTTACTCAATGGCAAAAAATGCGCCATTCACTGGGCTGCCAAAAATGAATTCATGAGTATGTTCCCGGATGTCCAGGTCATAGACGATAACATTATTACTGACGAGAACAGCATATACACTTGTGGTGGCGGATATTCCTACCTTAATCTGCTCTTGTACGTAATAGAGAAACACCTGGGCAGGGAAATGTCTATTCTGGCTTCAAAGATGTTTGAAATTGATATTGAAAGAAAAAACCAGCACCCCTTCATCATCTTTGTTGGTCAAAAAAAACATGGCGACCAGCAGGTGCTGCAAGCTCAGGAACATATTGAAAGCAATCCGGCAGCTTTATATACCATCGATGAACTTTGCACAAAACTGGCTGTAGGAAAAAGAACATTTGAAAGGAAATTTAAAAAACGCACCGGCAACTCTATTGCCGAATATATTCAACGGGTTAAAGTTGAATATGCCAAAAAGCAACTGGAATCGGGTAACAAAAATATCAATGAGATCATCTACGAAGTAGGATATAATGATGTTGATGCATTCAGAAGAGTATTTAAAAAGCATACTGATCTGTCACCTGTAGACTACAGGAAGAAATACAGGATATAATACAAAAAAACCTCCTAATGAATATTCGACACCCATTCATTGATATAGGTCAACAGGGTACCGGAGGTGGGTATGGATGCAGTTGCCCGGTAGGTGCCTGAAACGGCCAGACCCAGAACAATTGCGTGCGGGATAGTAAGGCGAAGCGACAAACCCAATCGATAGCCTGTCAGGAAAAATTCCCGGCTATGCGGATACGTGTGAATGTTATTCCACGACCGGCCGGCGAAATCGAATTGCCCTTCTTTTGTACACAGCAATACGCCGTTGTTGTAAAATATTAACAGGAAATCAATAGTCATGGTACCGAACATGAGCTGGAATTTTTCTTTTGGCGAAGGCTCGTAATTGATACCACACAACAGGTCCCATAGCTTAAGGCCTTCCTGTTCATCCATTACCAGGCTAACTTTTCCATACTTCGAATATTGACCAATCACATCAAGCACTTCATCTACTTCAAATACCCGTCGCCCGGTAATATCGCCTAATTGAAAAATAAACTCCATAGTCTGTTTGTCAATCGCTTTTTTTATCACATCAGCAAAAAGGCCATCCCAAAAGCCAGCCGCATCCTTCACGCTTACATAATCAGCAAACTGAATAATGGAACAGTTGCTGAGGTATTTTGTAAGTGCATCTATACTGGCATCTTTTCTCATGTGATCCCATTTATAATTATCCGTCTCCGCTGCTGTTGGCTCTTGCTTTTGAGAGGCCGTTTTGCTGTGATGATTGCCTGAGATTATATGTCGTATTCCAAGCCTTTCCCAGAAGGTGGAAGGGAAATCCTCCTCCGTTGTTTCAGCGGTTGCCTGCAGGGGATTGAAAATTTCATATTCTCCACTCTGCTGCAGGTACTGGTTAACCGGGTCGTTATATTCCCTGATGGTATCAGCCAGTTTCGCTAATAACAAAGCTGTATCCGGCGTTTGGGTTAATACGTCCATAACTTTGAATTGAATTAAGAAACCTTACAATAATTGTTCAGGACTTCCACTCGCAACGCTTACCTCGGTTTGAATCAGTGGCCACTCGTCTTCAAAGCGAATTGCATCATCCATAAACTCTGCCCCTTCCATAGTATCGTGAGCAGTTGCATGCAGCCTTACTAATGCAGGCTCCTGAGGTTTTGACCGCAAGCTCATTTTGAACGGATGTAAATAATTGAATAGCATAAAACAGGTTTAGATAATGAATTATTGATTTCGTTAAGGCAGGTTGCTCAAAAGAATCGTCTGCCAACAGTTGACTTGCCGTGTTGTTGACCGGTTTTCGCAAGGATTATGCGCCGGCGTTGAGAAATCCTTGTGCACGAACGGGTGGAAAGTGCATTCTCGTTACAACCGCCCCGGCAAACTGTCACCCGTCGTCTTCGTTTCAACGGCTGGCAGACAAATATCTTTACGCTTTGGCCAGTTGGAGAGTCATCCATTTTTCAAAATTGATCTCACCCAGGTTTACTTTACCGGCAGGAACCAGGTCGCTTTCCCCAATTTCGCCACCATAGTAGTGATTATCGGTATTAGGCACTACCTTACGGGGATCATTTGTTGCTTTCAGGTAGCGTTCTGCTATTTCGTGCATAGTAAAACGTTCGGGGCCGGCAATTTCCATAATACCATTGAGCGGTTTAGCCTCAGCAGCTTTGGCTACAAATAAGGCTACATCATCCGATGCAATGGGTTGGAATTTTAACGAACTCAGGTGTACTTCGTTATCTTTTGTAGCTTGTGTAACAATCCCTGGCAGGAATTCGAGGAACTGGGTGCTTCTGATTATAGTGTAGGGCACAGTAGATTTTTTGATCTCAGCTTCCTGCGCCATTTTACCCCGCATATACCCAACGTTCTTCATCAGGTCAACCCCAACAATAGAAAGACACAGATGATGCTTTACGCCGGCATTTACTTCTGCCGCCAGCAAATTGTGACCGGAGGTTGTAAAGAAATCCAACACCGCTTTATCTTCCCAGGAAGGTGAATTGGCCAAATCTACTACTACATCAGTATCCTTCATGGCTTCTGCCAAACCTTCGCCGGTAATGGTGTTTACGCCAGTGTTGGGTGAGGCGGCAATTACCTGGTGTCCCCATTGACGAAGATTTGCTACTACTTTTGTTCCTATGAGGCCGGTTCCGCCGATTACTACGATTTTCATAATTCGATTTTTTAATTGTTTGGAATGACTATATAGATTCCAACGACATGCCAATCAGTTAATCGAATGAAAACCAATTATGTAAGAGAAAGTCACCTGATAATTTTTCACTGTATTTAGTGAAAGCACGAAGGGTTACACTATATGTAGTGAAAATCAGGAAGCCCTGTTTAAGTTAGTGTCAGGAAAAATAATCGGCCTTGGTGATGCCCAGTTTTTTTATTTTGGAGTGCAGGGTGTTGCCGGGAACGTCCAGAATTTCTGCTGCGCCGCCCGGTCCGGAGATCTTTCCGGCGCATCGTTTCAACACGTCGACAATATATGCCCGTTCCATTTCTTCGAGCGTGCGATTTAAAATAAAGGAAAGGTCCTGTTTATCTGCCGTGGTTTGTTTTGGAATATACACATCCTGCAACACCCCATCGGTAGTAAGCAGTACACTCCGTTCAATCAGGTGCTCCAGTTCCCGCACATTGCCCGGCCAGGTATAGCTGCGTAATTGTTGTATTACTTTGGGCGACACCTTCCTGATCTTGCGGCCGGTATTCTTGCTGTATTTGTCAACAAAGAAATGCATCAACGGCTCTATGTCCTCTGAGCGGTCACGCAGGGGCGGTAGATTAATTGGGAAAACATTCAACCGGAAATACAGGTCGGCGCGAAAGCGGCCTGCTTTTACTTCTTCTTCCAGGTTGCGATTGGTAGCTGCGATCAACCGCACATCTACCTTGATGGTCTGTTTACCACCCAGCCGCTCCAGTTCACGTTCCTGTATCACGCGTAATAATTTCGATTGCGCTTCCAACGGCAGTTCGCCAATTTCATCCAGGAATAAGGTACTGTGATTAGCCAGTTCAAACTTACCAATCCGCCGGTCGAGCGCACCGGTAAAGGCGCCGCGTTCATGACCAAACAATTCACTTTCTATCAGGTTGGTGGGCAGGGCCGCACAATTCACTTTCACCATCAGTTTATCCTTACGGGACGATGCATTGTGCAGCGCGCGCGCAATCAGTTCCTTGCCTGTACCGGTTTCACCCAATACCAGCACTGTAGTATTCGTTGTAGATACGATCGACATCAACCGGTATACTTCCTGCATGGCTTCGCCTGAACCCACGATCTCCGAAAAATTGTAAATGGTTTTTATCTGTTCTTTCAGGTAGTCGTTCTCTACTTCCAGTTGCTTTTTATAGGCCAGCAGTTTTTCATTGGCCTGTATATTGTCAATGGCCACGGAGATCTGTGCACAAATACCCCGCAGCACCAACTGGCTTATCCAGTCGGAATGCAGCCAGATAGTACCAAGGACTTTATTACCGGCGCGTAATGGCATGGCATACACATTTTTAAATCCCGTGGTTGCCCATAACTGTGCATAAGCACTGCCAGTTTTTAATTCTTCAGCAATATTAAACACCACGCCTTCTTTGCTCGCCAGCACCTTAGCGGTATAGGGTTCCTCGATAGTGATTACGCTTGAAGACATTTGATCAAAAGTGATCCCCGCCTTTACAAACAAGGTCCAGTCAAACATATAGGCAGGCATATTGACACCATCTTCTTCAATAAGCCGGATCATACTCAGCTTTGAATGCAGGGCATTATCGAGCACCTTGGAAATGGCAGCTTCCAGATCGGGTTTCGTTTTCACCAGCGCAATGTCATTGCTGAAATCGAGCAGGAAGGCCTGATCCTGTTGTGTTTTTTCAACCTGCTCATTGGCTACAATATTGGCCATGGCCACCGAGATCTGAAAACAAATACCCTGTAATAACTGGATGTTTATTTCTTCTATACCCAGCCACAAAATGCCCAGGTTGGTTATCCCATAATGTAACCGGATACCCACCATGGTTTTGTAACCCACTTTTTTCCAGTAGTGCAGGTAAGAAGAAGTAATGCCCCGCTGTACTTCGCGCTCTACACTGAAAAGCAAAGGAATATAACTCTCCAGCACGCGGTTCTGCAATCCATCGTATAAAGGAAAACGGGCGGTAGTGAGCGCCACCCATTCGGGATCATCGAAATTGGCAATAGCGGGATCATAGATGTAAGTGCTCAGGGTTTCTCCATCTTCGTTTATTTTACGAATAACATAACCCCGCAACGCATTTAACTTGCTAAGCCCTGTATGAACGGCCAGGGCCAGATCTTCCTTTGTTCTTACTGCGGCAATCTCACTGCTGAAATCGAGCAGGAATGACTTTTCCTTTTCCTTGTTCAGGATCTCTTCATTCTTGATAATGTTGGCTACCGCACTGGCCAGCTGGGGAGAAATGCCTTTGATTATATTCCTGAATGCTGAAGAAAACCCTTCGGCGCGATCAGTATAGATATGAATAAAACCCACCGGCTTTTCTTCATTCCGCAAGGTGGTCATCAGTATTTCCCGAACCCCGCGCTCGTAGTTCACCCGCAAAAAAGCAGGGCTATGGGGCAGGTCCATAATGTCTTCCAAAATAAAAGAGATAGGTCCATCCGCCGCTAACACCGCCTGAATGAAGGGATCGTTCAATGAAAAATGGGCCGCCAGCATTTCCCCGTATCTGTTATGGTCCCTGATGGGTGAATGGTCGTTATCGAGCAGAAAGGGCGTATAGGTTTCGTCCTTGCTTTCAATAAGCGTGACAATGGTATGCGTGAAGTAAAAAAAGCTTTTTATCCGTTGGGAGAAAAGGGTGAGCAGATCGTTTTTTTCCCGCACCCGGGCAATGTCATTGCCAAGCGCCAACAATATCTTTCTCTCCTGTTCCAGGGCTGCCTGACCATTTTCCATTTTCATGAAACTATTTTTTGGGGGAGCTGATTTGTAAGCAAGTTAGGAAAAATACGATCGCGTTCTATTACAAAAATAAAGCTTGTATAAATGAAGGAATTATACCTGGCTTTTGCCCTGACGTAGTGAAGACGTAGTCCCTTTCAATAAAACATTTAAACCATGGCAGTACATTTGCACTTCCCCCTAACCTTCTTCAACTAACAAATTCTGTTACATTAAAATTTCCAACCATCATGAGAAAAAATGGGAAGACCCTGTATGCCGGTATTGCATTACTGGCATTGTCAACATTGTTATTAAAGTGTAAGAAGCAGGAGGAAAGCGCGCAAGTACAAACCCCCTCTGCAAAAGAGGAAACTACGGTTAACATGGCAGCAGCAGCCATTACTACGTTTGTACATCCCGGTATTTTAAACACCCAGGCCAGCCTTGACCAGGTAGCTGCCGAGGTAAATGGCGGCAACGATCCCGTTCGCCTGGCCGCTTACAACAAGGTGCTGGATTATATTAACCAGAATGCATTGCCTACTAAGTTCTTCGCCACGGTTACAGTAGGCTCTAATGGCGCCACTACCGAATCGAAGAGCCAGATCAGAAAAGATGCCATCTTAGCGTATGCACTGGCATTGCGATGGGCCAAAACCGGTACCATAACATATGCGCAGCAGGCGATCGCCATCCTGAACGGCTGGTCATATACCTTTAAAAATTATGCAGTGCTCTCCGGCTCCAACCCTTTGCAACCTTCACTCGAAGCTTCCTGGACAACGCCGAGCTTTGTAGCGGCCGCTGAGATCCTGCGTTATTATAAAGCATTTGGCAATGCTTCCGGCTGGAGCGATGCAGATATTAACCAGTTCAAGACGTATATTGTTCTGGTAAAAAACAACTACATCAACGTTACACCGGAATATAACAATAACTGGAATGCTTCTGCCGGTTATGCCCGGATGAGTATTGGCATTTTCCTGGATGACGCCACTGCTTACCAGAACGGTTACAATATCATCCAAAGCCACCTGCCTATTATCATCGCACCTGATGGTACCATTGGTGAATATTGCGACCGCGACGACTGTGTTCACTATCAGTATTCTTTAACCGCCTTTGCTTATGCAGCAGAACTGGCAAGAATTCAGGGTGACAACTCTTTGTTCACGTACAACTCGAACCTGTTGAGCAAGGGGTACGATTATATGCAGAAGGCCTATAACCACCAGGCAGGTTGCGATAGATGCTCTTCTTCCAGCCCCGTTTTTCCCGGTACTGAAGTAGCTTATAACTATTATAAATCTGCCAATCTGAAAAGCTTACGTGAGCTGCAAGACCCGTTGGGATGGCCTAACGACAGAACGTTCCTGGGCTTTACATCCTATACCCATTTTAATGTGGCGGGCTTGTAATTGGTTGCAAATACATTCTATCCATAATAAAAAGTCTCCCGGCGCGGGAGACTTTTTATTGTTTATTCAATAATACGCCAAATTAATTACCCTATGACTATCAATGATTTGATGTATTACATCTGGACAATCCTTGTTTGCTTTTGATACAATGTTCATACGGTTTTAATACAGGACCATAAAGTCAGTATTATTTTTTTACCCACCTCTTTACATCCCATTTTATTTTTTGCATATTTGTAACAAACCACATTTTTCCTTATGCTTAACCAGGTCTTCCCCGTTAACGGAAATAAGATTTCCTCATTCGTTGCCGATACTGATTCTTTAAAATTCTCAAGTTCGGGTTTTACCAGCGTGGATGAGTTTCTCACCTCCTTTGGTAAAAAGCTGTCACTGGCTACCAAAGTGGAGATCAAATACGACTCCATTAAATCGGTTCAAAAAGAAGACAACGACAAAACCGTAGCAATAAAGTACAAAGGCATTGCCGGCATTACCAGCAGCTGCGAATTTTCCTTTAATAATGAAGCTGATTATGAGGTCTTCTTCAACTACCTGGAAAAGGAACGTTATTATAAAAAGACCAGTGAAACCCTGACGCCATTCAAAGCGATAAGAAGTTATATCCTGGGTCTGCTGTTAACAATAGGGATTACTATTTTTGCCTATTACCAGGCCATAGGTATTGCCAATGGAACCCTGGAAGACTCGGGCAACAGAAAAACAAGAGCATTTAATGCATTGGTAGGCTTACTGGGCGACAAAGGCGTTCTTGCAGTAGGCGCTGCGATAGCCGCCTGGTTAGGATATAAGATCTGGACAAGATTTAAAAATCCACCAAACCAATTAAAATTCATAGCACCTAATGGTTATTAAAAACTAATTACACATGGAAAGCGGCCGATCACTGCCGCTTTCCATGATGTTCATTGCCACCCTGATGCAGCACCGCTTCGTTACATATGCCGGTTTCGTTTACAAGAAACTCCAGGGAAGCATCCTTTTCCAGTGCATAGAAATAATTTTCCTTTTCCGCCAGCATCATGGTCTTTGGCTGCCCGACAGGCTGGGCTACCAGTTTTCCTCCTTCTACAGTAATATCTATCGAAAAAGTTGGCGCAAAAACATAATGGCCCACATATCTTTTTAGGGTGAGACTATCTACTGGTACATCAATTGGTATCTTATATGGCTTTCCATAAAGCAGGTTGCAAATAGCATGGGTTAATATATCCAGGTTGACATTCTCCGTATTGTTTAGCAGCACCACGCAGATACTGTCTTGCGGAATAAAGAAAAAATTACTTTGGAATCCCGGCCCGCCCCCACTATGAGAAATAGCCTTTTTACCCTCGATATTGTCTATCTGCCAGCCAAAACCGTAATGTTTATTGATGGTGCCTGGTGTCCAGGCTTTGTATAACGACTGCCGGCTGATCAATTGAAACGCCTGTTGAGCTTTATAATAGCGATAAAGATCACCTATCGTAGAATAGATCGCTCCTGCCGCGTAAGGTCCCGGTGGATCAATATCCTGCGCTTCCTTTTTTGTATCCGCTGTAAATATCTCATAACCCGTCGCTTTATTTATATGCTTTAGTGTTTTGAAATCAAAACCGCTATGGTTCATTTTACAGGGCAGGAAGATATAGCGATTAACTGCTTCTTCATAAGTAATACCAGTCACTTTTTGAATAATATATCCCAACAACCAATAGCCGGAGTTACTATAGTCCCAGCCTTTGCCTGGTGAAAACTCTAATGGCTTAGTCGAAAGAAAATGGATAAAGGTGGCTTCCGATTGGTCCTTCATATCATTGCCCTTCGTATAATTATAAATACCGGATGTATGGTTAAGCAGGTGTTGGATGGTAATGCTGTCGCCTTTGGGAAAGGATGGATAAAATTTACTTAAGCGGTCATCGAGCGACAACTTTTTTTCCTCTATCAGCTTAAAAATAACCGTAGCCGTAAATGTTTTAGTAACCGAATAGATCCTGAATAGGGTATTAGTATCATTGTTCGTTTGCTGCGCAGCATCTTTTACCCCAAATCCATTTTCATATATAATGCTGTTGCCACGCGCTACAAGTACAGCCCCGTTAAACCGGTTCACTTCCGCATAAGCGTTAACCAGTTCATCGAGCTGTATTGCCTGCGCAATAGTATCTCTTATTGACCCGAGGGTCAACAAAAAAAGAATCATTTTTTTCATGTTATTTTATTTTCTTGTCAATATCAGCCAGGTAAGCCGGCCCAATTGGCAGTTCAGCGTTACCGATCCAGGCTGTCTTCCTGTCAATTCTGGTGATGTGTTTCAATGAAACAATATAAGAGCGGTGTATTCGAATAAAATGACTGGCCGGCAACAGTGCTTCCGCCTCGCCCATCGTAAGGCGCGATACTATCTTTTGGTGCTGCGTTACAAACTGAACATAATTACCACTACTTTCTGCATACAGCACTGCTTCCAGATCCACCCGCACCTGTTCATAACCGCTTTTAATGAATACTGCCGGGAGCGAGGCCTGGTTCTTTTGTCTTAATTGATATTGCTCATAGGCTTTATTGCAGGCCATCAGGAAACGCGCTAATGAAAATGGCTTCAACAGGTAATCGATCGCTTTCAATTCAAACCCTTCCACGGCATATTCACTATAGGCAGTGGTAAAAACGATCATCGGCGGATCGGGCATGGTTTTCACAAACTGGATACCGGAAATTTCGGGCATATTAATATCGAGAAAGACCAGTTGCACCGGGTTTTGTTGCATACATCCCAACGCTTCAAAAGAGTCGGTGAAGTAACCTGTAACCTCAATGAAGGTTACTTTACGCGTCAATTCCCTTATTACCTCCAGGGCTTTTGGCTCATCATCAATTACGATCGCTTGCAACATGGCTTTTGTTTGTTATTGTTATATGTAAGCGAACAATGAACCCTCCGTCCTTTTCCTGGATCAATAGTTCATGTTGATGTGGGTACAACAGGTTCAGCCGGCCTTTTACATTCTGTAATCCAATTCCTGTTCTACCTGCTTCCATATCAACCCGGCGGTGAATGCTGTTCCTTACTTCAAACAATATATCTTTATCACTGCATTCCATTTTTATAAATATCCATGATCTTTCCTTCCCGCTGATACCATGTTTGAAAGCATTTTCCACAAAAGGAATAAAGATCATAGGAGCTACCAGGTGGTGACAGCGCACCTCATCCAGGTTTTCTTCTATCACAATATCGGGTGAAGACAATACCCGAAGCCTTTGCAGACTGATATAATTTTTAAGGTATTCCATTTCTTTCTCCATCGGAATGAACTCCTTCGTATTATCATCCAGCATAAAACGCATCATATCGCCCAACTGTTGAATGCCTTCGGCGGTTCGCTCCGAATCATGTTGCAGGGCGGTGGCATATAAGGTATTCAATGCATTGAACAGGAAATGAGGATTTATTTGTGAACGCAGCATTTGAAGATTCGCATCTGACCTGGCCAGCGCAGTTTCCATTCCCCGCAATTGCAGTATCTGGTTTTTCCGCTGCTGATATAAAAGCCAACTGAGTGGCACCACAGCAAATAAAAGGAAAGCCCAATACATGGAGTAGAAAAGCATTGCATTTTCATGTTTAAAGTAAAACTTGGAAAGTATAGAGCATAGAAAAGTAATAAACAATACTCTTTTAAGTACTGGTACATGCAGAAAAGAAGCATCTCCTTTGAACGGAAGTATCCAGAAAGTGGTAAATAAATATACGAGGAACACAGGTGTAATGCAGCCAAAATACAGCAGGAAATCCTCGTGCGGGGGATTGAGCACGATCAGCACCAGCAGGTAAATAAAGCACAGGGAGGTGATATTATTTGTAATCAGTATTCTGAATTCTCTTCGACCACCCGGCCTTGCTATCATCCAGCAGATGAATTCACGCAACCCTGCCAACACGGTAACCTGGAGCACCATACCAGTGGCTAAACCAAACCCCTGGAATATGTTCAACCACCCGTTATTATGCTCTACCCAGGCCAGGTACCGGCGCCCCCAATAGGTAAACAGGTGTTGCCTGGAAAAAAATGAAATGATATTAAATCCTTTTGCCAGCAGAAAACTGGTTCCAATAATGGCTGCGACAGCCCAAAGTATGTTCTTTGAAAAAATTCGTTCTATATCGCCAAACGAGATCTTCTTTATCAATGGCAGTATCACGAGGTTTATCGACAGGTAGGCGGCAAACAACAATAACACCTCCATTACCTGCGATATAAACACCTGTTTCCAGTTTACAAATTGTGCAACTGCTTCCCCGAGCTCCTTTGCATAGTTGGTCACGCTGATTCCCTGGGAGACATCATACAATTGTTTCAGATAAACGATCACCTGAATGGCAACCAACAGGGCAATAAAGATTATTTCATGTTCCCGCCACCTGATTTTCATGCCGGTTAATTTTCAACAAGATTAACCCATACTTCAACATGATGGCGGTAAATGTGATGAAAACGGCAAAAAAGGGATGGTGTTTATAAATATGGGATGGAAGTTACTTCTTCTTCTTCGACGACTTCGCCTTTTTATTAAAAGCAACACCCAACCCCACCCAGTATTCAAAATCCTTCTTTGACTTAAACCCTTCGGGGTGGATATAGCAAAACCCTTTGTATTCCCTTCCTTTCATGATCATGGGTTGAAAACCATTTTTCTCGGCCACCTCATCCTGCAAAACAGGATCAAACCGGCACATCAGGTTTTCGCCACTTACACACACACACATTTTGCCATTCACCATAAACGTAAGTCCCCTGAACATCTGCTTTTCTTCAATCTTTAATTTAGGGAACTGCACCAGGTATTCCCGTATTCTGTCTGCCAGTTTTATATCGTAAGCCATGAAAAGTTGATTTGAGTTATCATGAAAGATCAATGGAAAAATACAAAAAAGTGTTCAATCAGTGCCATTCACGTTGCACGCTTATTGGCGAAAATTACACACTTATCGACCAAAACAACACACTTATTAAGTTATTATTATGGATCTTAAAATCTTGTTATAGCTTTACCGTTTGCAACTTTAATCAACCACGATCGTCTTATATTCTAAATCACATTTTGGGAAAATAAAAAAGGAATCGGCTGCATGAATTCGGCGGACAATATTCATTTATTGCAAACTCAATGGAATATACAGGGGCATTCATATGCAAAGGAGATAAATGCACAACTGGCATTTGTTGAGGAAAATGGTTTGCATAACTGGAAAGGTTCTGCACCTGCAGATAACCGAAACGAACTGGCTCTGGAAGTATTATCCCTTTTAAAGAAAGCCAACAGGGAAGGCACTAT
>NZ_JBJMLX010000261.1:0-2762 GCF_045805085.1 Niastella sp. | reverse complement strand
GTATTGTGTTTTCGAGATGGCCAGCCGGTTGCCGAGTGTACGCATGAAATAATAATAGCCGTCTTTTTGTAACACCCAGGGATCGGGTCCTGAAGACAACAACGGATTGGTGAATGTAGTATCTGCTTTGGGTGGCTGAACGCCCCCTGCACCAGAGCCGCCCCGTGAGCAGGCCATGAGTGCGATAAGCGTAATAAAAAATAATGTTTTCATTTGCATCAAAGTATTTATGATCACCATCCCGGGTTTTGTTTCAGGTTCGGGTTTACATCGATATCGTATTGCGGAATAGGCAGCAATGAATATTTAGCCTGGTAATTGGCAAAACCTGCATCCCTGGAAGCCAGTGCCGTACTCAGGTCGCCCCATCTTACCAGGTCTTCCCAGCGATGTCCTTCGCCGCACAATTCAGTCACCCGCTCGTGTTTCAATTGTGACAGGAACTGGGTCTGCGACAGCCCTGGCTTTGCCACGCTGAGCGTGGGTAACCCTGCTCTTGCCCGTACTTTGTCAACATACTGATATGCCTGCGTGGTTTGCCCCTGCGCATTCAATGCTTCGGCATATAGTAACAGGATATCTGCATACCTCAGGTAACGGTAATTGTTACCTGAATGAAAGTATTCATGGTCGATGACAGCATCATTTAAAAACTTACGGAAGTAAACGGTATGCGTGGTAGCCACGGCAATGGGATCGCCGCTTACATTGCTATAGTTTCGGGAAGCAAAACTTTGTCCGTAAATCATGCTAAAATTCGGGCCCCTTACATCTGTGGAATCATAGAGGAAAGTAGCATCCACGCGTGGGTCCCTGCCACCGCTGGTTGTTTGTTCAGCCAGGAATTCCCATACACACCAGCGGCGGGCCTGTCCATCGGTAAAGCCGATGGGACGCGGCGCGAAAAAAGGGGGTACAGAAGTGCCATAGTTTAGATTATCTGAATTGCCCTGCGTATCATCATCATGGTTATCTGTGGGGTTCACGGCGTTCTGGATCTCAAACACCGATTCTGGATTGTTTTCCGATGCTTCGAGAAAATTAGCGCTGTAGTTAGTTACGAGGCTATAGATATTTTTTCCGTTGCCATTGATCAACCAGTCGAATGCCTGTTGTGCCTGCGCATAATCGTGCATTTGCAGGTAACATTTGCCCAGCATGCCATATGCGGCGCCCTTTGTGGCGCGTCCCACATTGCTGCCGTCAGATGTTTCCGGCAATACAGCCGCGGCATCAGTAAGGTCCCTTTCAGCCTGTGCATATACATCGGCCTGTTGGGTGGTGGAAGGATAATCGGTAGGAGTAGACGTTTTTAATAGTACCGGCACATTCCCCCACAACGTGGCGAGATAGTAATAAAAAAATCCCCGCAGGAATTTCGCTTCCCCGATATACTGCGCTTTCAACGTATTGTCCATAGTAATATTCGGCACATTGTCCAGCACCTGGTTGGCCCGGTTGATGCCCATATACAGATCATACCAGACGGTGGTGTTTTCCCAGAGATTATAGTTGGTTACATTGAACACATCAAAATTGTTTATCAGGGTGGAGTTGGGACTGGTACTGAAACCTTCATCCGAGCGCACAATAGTCATAAAAAACTGGTTGCGGCAAAAGCCTACGCGGTGAAACGTGCTGTAAATGCTATTGATGCCGGTTTGTGCGTCGGCAGCTGTTTTCCAGAAATTATTGATCGTTGGGGTATTGGGATTGGCTATATCCAGGTCTTTTTTACAGGCGCTGAAAAAGACAGGCAGCGTTATTATGATGAATAAGATATATTTTTTCATTGCATTGTATTTTATATGGCAGATCACAGATCAATATTAACACCGGCTGAAAAGATCCGGCTGGAGGGCCAGAACCCTGAATCAAGACCGCGCATCCCCAGGTTGGTATTGGAGATATCCGGGTCAAGACCTTTATATTTAGTAATGGTCAGCAGGTTTTGCGCACTGATAAATAGCCGCGCCGTATTGAACTTTATTTTACTCGTCCATGCAGCCGGCAATGAATAGCCTATTTCCAGGTTCCTGAGGCGGACATAGGAGCCGTTTTCCAGCCAGCGATCTGTTTCTCCCATATTATTTACCGATACCGTTGGATCGTTGCCATTGTCTACAGCCAGCCGTGGATCGGTGCCGCCGGGGTTCGTAGAAGACCAGGGATCAATATCTTTCCTGAAATTGGTGAGTTGATAATTATCCAGGGCGCGCCGCACGTCATCATAGATCTTGTTGCCAAATACGCCTATCAACTGGATGTTGAGGGAGAAATTTTTGTAGTTGGCATTGAACTGTATGGCGGTTTGCAGCGTGGGCCATGGTGAACCGGCAAATGACCTGTCCTTGTCATTGATCTGCCCGTCTCCATTTGCATCAACGTACCTGATATCGCCAGGTTTGGCATTCGGCTGGATGATGGTTCCCGCTTTGTTTTTATACGCATCGATTGCTTCCTGACTTTGAAAGATCCCGTCCGTTTTGATCACATACCACGACGCCATGGAGTGGCCTACCTGTGAGCGCACAAAATTAGCAGGCTCCAGGTAATCAATAGCATGGCCGGTGGTGTCTACGCCCTGGTTACCCACCGACAATACTTTGTTATTGATGGTGGTGAAGTTGCCGCTTAGATCCCATTTCAGTGCATGGTTATTGTTTTTGTAAGTTATAGCCATCTCAATACCCGTATTCCGGATAGAACCTGTATTTACATAAGGGCTGCCGGCGCTGCCGAGGTATTGCGGCAGGGGCACC
>NZ_JBJMLX010000260.1:0-5652 GCF_045805085.1 Niastella sp. | reverse complement strand
CATTCATTCATCAAGGCGGTGTTTCTACACTGCCTTCTCTTTTGTTTCCGGGCATAAAAAAACCCCGACGAAATCGGGGCGTATGAACAGGCAATCGTTATAATTTTCAATGATGTATCAAAGTTTCTTTTTTCTTGCCAATCAAACAAGTGTTAGTCACGAATTTCCAGGTAGCCGACCCCTTACCAACAATATTATAAAATATTACATATTTCATTTTTAGAACTTAAATTTATTTCTTAACTCGCTTTCTGCCTTACCGGTTATTAATTTTCTGTTAACCTAACTTTAATTAAGACCAAACATCGTGAATAAGTGACTTTAAACTGACAGATCATAAAATGATATAAGCCGGAAAAAAAATTAATCTTTTTTTGAAAACCGTGCTTTTACGGGTATTCCTGAGTTAAAAACGGGGCTAAAAACATAAAAGGTGTCCGCCAATTGGCGAACACCTTTTTACTTACACACCGGTTCTTCGACTACGCTCAGAACCTTTACAAACACTTTCATCCTTCGACTGCACGCAGAACGCTCAGTGCCTTTTATCAGGCTCTTTTTCGCTTCGCACCATGACATTCTTCTTCTATGACCTTTGTTAATTCGGGTTGACTAAGCCTTCCATGATATTCGCGGTCGTTAATAAACAAAGTGGGTACGTTACGAACGCCTTTATTAAGGCCTTCGAGCAGGTCGGTCCTTACCGTCCAGCCGTATTTGCTTTCAACCAGGTCGGGTAGAAAGTTTTTGCTTGTAACCCCTACTTCCCGGGCATACTCACGTAAACTGATCGACCCCAAACGATGCGGATGCGCAAACAACAGGTTATGCATTTCCCAGAATTTTCCTTCCTGGGCTGCGGCCACTGCCGCTTCTGCCGCTTTATGCGCATGCTGATGTATCTGGGTCAACGGGAAATGCCGGTAATTGAATCTGATCTTCTTGCCATGCGATTCCAACAACTTATTTATCACTCTATGAACTTTGCCACACTCTTCGCTCTCATAATCGCCATATAAAACCAGACTCACCGGCGCTGCAGGGTCACCTGCCCACAATCCTTTTGTAGAAATAATCTCCTTGTTCTTGTCATTTTTTATTGGCATAACTGCTCCTCTTTCAATTGTTTTTTTGCTTTAACGTATTGATTCCGCCTGCGCCAGGGCTTTGGCGGACATAGTAAAAAGGGCCACTCTACCTACAGCAGAGTGGCCCTGGTTCTAAAAAAATAACCTCATCCCAATACCCGTTTTAGAATAAACCTGTCAGGTCTCTCCAAATCAAATGCCTCATATGTTTACTGACCTGACAGGCTTTTTATCACAGGTATATCTCACTCACTTTTATATAACATTCGCCTTTCGATATAGTTCTCAGCCAAAAGCAATTCCATTCCTTTTAACGATTCATTATTATTTCACCTTTTCGGGCGCCTCGTTCCTGAATACCACTACCCCATCAAAAACATCGACCATTACGGGTTTCGATTTATCGATGTCGGCAGCCAGTATCTTTTTACTCAACGGGTTAACGATCTCTTTCTGGATCAACCGTTTTAATGGCCGGGCGCCAAACTGTATATCAAATCCCTGTTCGGCCAGGTATTCCAGGGCATAATTACTGAACCGCAGGTCGATTCCGTTTTCAGCAACCTGCCTCTTCAGGCTGTTCAACTGTATCTGCACAATACCCATGATCTGTTTCTTCAACAATGGCTGGAACATGATCACTTCATCTACCCGGTTCAAAAATTCAGGTCTGATGGTTTGCCGCAACAGGTTCATTACTTCTACCTTGGCTCGTTCTGCAGCCGCTTCCACATTGTTCTCTTTCACATCTTCAAACGCTTCCTGTATCAGGTGGCTACCAATATTGCTGGTCATAATGATGATGGTATTCTTGAAGTTCACCACCCGGCCTTTGGCATCGGTAAGGCGGCCATCATCCAGTACCTGCAATAACACGTTCCAAACATCGGGATGCGCTTTTTCAATTTCATCGAGCAACACCACACTATAAGGTTTTCTCCGCACGGCTTCTGTAAGTTGCCCACCTTCTTCATATCCCACATATCCCGGAGGCGCACCCACTAACCGGCTCACGGTATGTTTTTCCTGGTATTCGCTCATATCTATGCGGGTCATCATACTTTCATCATCGAAGAGGTAATCGGCCAGGGCTTTTGCCAGCTCTGTTTTACCTACGCCGGTTGTTCCCAGAAAAATAAACGAACCAATCGGTTTTTTGGGATCGTGCAATCCCGCCCTGCTTCTGCGAATAGCATCGGCTACGGCAGTTATCGCTTCATCCTGCCCCACTACACGCTCGTGCAGCTTTTCTTCCAGGTACAACAATTTCTCTCTGTCACTCTGCAACATGCGGCTCACCGGTATGCCGGTAGCTTTTGCTATTGTTTCGGCAATATCTTCTGCATCCACTTCTTCCTTCATCAACCGTTTGTTTTCGCTAATGGCATTCAATTGCTGCGAATACTCACTTATCAACCGCTCCTGTTCTTTTATTTTGCCATAGCGGATCTCGGCCACCGTTCCATAATCACCATTACGTTCGGCTTGTTCTGCCTGCACTTTCAATTGCTCTACCTGCGCCTTGGCATCCTGCACTTTATCAACCAACTCTTTTTCTTCCTGCCATTTGGCTTTCAGGGTATCGCGTTGCACGCTCAGATTGGCAATTTCGGTATTCAGTTCCTTCAGCTTCTCTTCATCATTCTCACGTTTAATAGCCTCGCGTTCAATCTCCAGCTGCCGTATTTGCCGTATCAGATGATCCAACTCTTCAGGCATTGAAT
Organism: Niastella sp.; assembly: GCF_045805085.1. NCBI lineage: Bacteria > Pseudomonadati > Bacteroidota > Chitinophagia > Chitinophagales > Chitinophagaceae > Niastella > Niastella sp. Next base: position 2,840 of record NZ_JBJMLX010000260.1, on the reverse strand, counting down.
TCATTTCCAACCTCAATTTCGCTGCTGCTTCATCAATCAGGTCAATCGCCTTATCGGGCAGGAACCGATCGGTAATGTACCGGCTCGATAATTCCACTGCTGCAATAATGGCCTCGTCTTTAATGCGCACATGGTGGTGCGTTTCATAACGGTCTTTCAACCCACGCAGAATTGATATCGCATCCTCAACCGATGGTTCATCTATCATTATTTTCTGGAACCTGCGTTCAAGGGCTTTATCTTTTTCAAAAAAGCGCTGGTATTCATTCAAGGTAGTGGCGCCTATTGCCCGCAATTCACCACGCGCCAAAGCGGGTTTCAAAATGTTGGCGGCATCCATGGCGCCTTCGCCGCCACCGGCCCCTACCAGAGTATGGATCTCATCGATGAACAAAATGATCTCGCCATTGCTTTCGGTCACATCCTTTACTACACCTTTCAGCCTTTCTTCAAACTCACCTTTATATTTTGCGCCGGCGATCAGCTGACCCATATCGAGGGTATAGATCACTTTTGTTTTCAGGTTCTCGGGTACATCGCCATTTACAATACGATGGGCAATGCCTTCGGCAATCGCGGTTTTACCTACGCCGGGCTCACCTACCAGTATCGGGTTGTTCTTGGTACGGCGCGACAGAATATGTAACGTTCTGCGTATTTCTTCATCACGGCCAATTACAGGATCTAATTTCCCCTGGCGGGCCAGGTCATTCAGATTACGTGCATATTTATTCAGCGCGTTGAAGGTAGTTTCCTGGGTTTGGGATTGAACGGTTTCACCCTTGCGCAGTTCTTTAATAGCCGTCACAAGACCTTTTTCACTTAATCCGGCTTCTTTTAATAAGCGGGCAGTTGAATCGTTGCCCTGTACAATTGCCAGCAGCAAATGCTCGGGTGTAATGAATTCATCGCCGAATTGCTTTAATGCGGCACCTGCACGCAATACCACGTTATTGGCTTCCCTGCTCACTGACTGCGCAGCATCGCCGCTTGTTTTGGGCAGTTTATTGATCGATTCCTGTAACTTGTTCTCCAAAAGGTTCACCGTTACATTGTTCTTTTTTAATAAGTATTCAACTGGTGAATCTTCCTGGTCGAGCAAAGCTTTCAACACATGCTCCGTTTCTATATTTGGACTTTGTGAATTAAACGCTAATTGTTGTGCCTGTTGAAATGCTTCTGCCGCCTTAATGGTAAAATTTCCTAAGTTCATAGCGTGTTAATTTGAAAATGTAATATTTTAAAATCTTGAAAATGATAGTCAGGATCTTTCAACCAACCTTTTTCTTTTACTGAATGTAAAAGTGATTGGTCCGGTTCAATGGCGCCATCATTTTCAAAAAGCTATTTAGTATCTGCAAATCATAATCCAGGCCTTAAATTCATGCATTTATGTCATTAAAAGTGAACTCCATCTGCCTCAGTTGCAGTATTTTATCCTTGTTCCTGTTATTCTTTCAGTTTTCTTTTTCCCAGTCCGACTTCAGCCAGGTAGATGCCCTGTTGCAAAAAAACCAGAAGTTACTGGGCAACGATGTGGTAGCTATTATATATAAGGATGGTAAGGTAGTCCACACCAAAGAGCTGGGCGAGTTCAATGCCAAAACTCTTGCACCCATTGCCAGTAGCAGCAAATGGCTCACCGCCGCTTTGGTTATGCAATTTGTGGATGAAGGCAAACTAAATCTGGACGATCCGGTAAGTAAATACCTGCCCGTATTTGAAAAATACATGAAGAACTATGTAACCATTCGCCAGTGCCTGGGGCATACAACGGGTATTGAAAACGATAAAGGCAGTTTGTTAAAGATGGTTCAGCGCAGCAAATACATGACGCTGGAAGAAGAAGTGAACGCCTTTGCCGCCAAAGAGATCTCCAACAATGCGGGCACTGAATTTCATTATGGCGGTATTGGGTTGAACGTTGCCGGCCGGGTACTGGAAGTGATCTCTAAAAAATCATTTGATCGCCTTATTCAGGAGAAATTATTACGTCCCCTGAAAATGAAACAGACTTCGTTTATGAATGAGAACGGCTATGCGCCCAATCCTTCCGGCGGCGCCCGCAGTACAGCCAATGATTATATTAACTTTTTATCGATGATCCTGAGCAAGGGGATGTTTGAGGGGAAAAGAATACTGAGCGAAAAGTCTATTGAAGAAATGCAAAAACCCCAGTTCACAAACCTGCCTGTTAAATATACACCAAAAGTTGCTGAAGGTTTTCACTATGGCCTGGGCGAATGGATCCAGGAAGAAGACGCCAGTGGCAACAGTACCGTGGTTAGCTGCCCCGGGTTGTTTGGCACCTGGCCGTATATTGACAAATGCCGTAATTACGCTGCCATCATTTTTGTGAAAACGTTGTTGAATGAGCAGAAGAAAGATGTCGCCATTCAGTTTAAAGGAGCTGTTGATGAAGCGGTTGGTGGTAATGGATGTAAGTAATAACGAAATAGAAATGTAAACAAAAGGCCTCTCGATATAAGTCAAGAGGCTAAAAGTTAAAAGTTGAAATCCTCTATTCTTAAATCGCAGTTGGTAGGTTCGTAGGTTCTTAAGTTCGTTAGTTATTTAGTTTGTTAGTTGTTTAGTTCATGGGTTTAGGGTTGAAGGCTTTAAACTCAAGAACATAAGAACTTACTAATCTAACCTCCCAACTGAAGAACTAATAAACTAAAAAACCACCTTTCAGGCCGGACTAAAAAGCAAAAAGCCTCTATGACATCAGTCAAGAGGCTTTTTGCAATAAATATGGCAACTACCTACTCTCCCACATTGTTGTGTAGTACCATCGGCCATGAGGGGCTTAACTTCTCTGTTCGGAATGGGAAGAGGTG
>NZ_JBJMLX010000259.1:0-37885 GCF_045805085.1 Niastella sp. | reverse complement strand
TAAAGGACTTTCTCATTTTATAGAATGGGAAATAGGAACATTCCACATCGACAGTTCCCACCGGTTCAGCCAGTTTGTGAATCCCGGCTTCGATGCCTTTATGCGCGATATCTTCGTGCCACTCTGTTCAGGTGGTACGATCTGTATACCGGAAGAAGACAACCTCTCCACGGCGCCAAAGATCAGCGCATGGATAGACCGCCAACGTATTAATCTGATCCACTGCGTGCCCAGCTTTTTTAAGTTATTCGGGAAAGGAGACTTGAAGGAAGAACAGTATCCGGCGCTGCAATACGTGCTGCTGGCAGGTGAAAAGATATTGCCGTATGAATTACAGGAATGGCACCAGGCTTTTGGAGAAAGGATCCGGCTGGTGAACCTGTACGGCGCTACTGAAACGACCCTCGTCAAAGGATACCGTTTCATCGAAAGCGATATCACGGGCAACGCTATCCCTGTGAGGGCGATGCCGGGAGCGCAATTTTTGATTGCAGATAAGGAGATGCACATTTCTCCTCGGGGTGCCGAAGGCGAGATCTATATCCGCACCCCTTACCGCACAGCCGGCTACCTGGATGCCGCTGCCACAAAAAGGTCCTTTATAGTCAATCCGTACAGCAACAATAATGATGACCTGCTTTACCGTACAGGGGACCTTGGACGGGCATCAGAGAATGGAGAAATAGAAATTACCGGGCGGGCCGATCAGCAGGTAAAGATCAGAGGTATCCGGATCGAACCAGATGATATCCGGGAAAATATACTCCGGTATCCTGAAGTGCAGGATGTAATCGTACAGGTAAAAACCGACAAAGAAGGAGAGCCATTTATTTGCGCCTACATTGTTCCCGGATCGCCATTGTCACAGGATGCATTAAGGGATTTTTTGCAGGCCCGTCTGCCATCCAATATGATACCGGCTTACCTGATCCCGATGGCTGCATTCCCTTTGCTTGAAAACGGGAAAATAGATCGTAAAGCGCTGCCGGAGCCAGACGCACGCTCAACAGCCGGTTATATAGCGCCCGTCAATGCCACGGAGGATAAACTGGTCGAGATCTGGTCGGAAGTGTTGAAAATAGATAAAGAAGGGATCAGCGTCACCAAAAGCTTTATTGAACTGGGTGGACATTCATTAAAAATATTGCTGCTGATAAATAAGATCAGCCAGCACTTCCATGTCTCCATCCCATTGAAAGTGATCTTCGATAAAAAGAATATACAAAATTTAGCAGACTATCTCATTACTGTAACACAGGCAGCCTGTGAGTTAACCGATAGCATGGGATCAAAAGAAATTTCTTTATGAGAACAGATGAGTACATCAGTGCATTGAGAAAGAACCATAATATCATTATTAATGTCGATAATAATGAACTTAAGATCCGGGGCTCGCAAAAATCATTGACGAGTGAGATCGTTGATGAAATAAAAGCCCGGAAAACCGAGATCATTACCTTTTTTAAAAGTGTGCATGAACAGGCTCCGGTTGCTGGAATACCTGCAACGGGGAAGAAGGAAGTGTATGTAGTTTCCCCGGTTCAAAAACGATTATTCTTTCTCTACCAGCTCAACAAAACTGCACTGGCCTATAATATGCCCCGGATCGACAGGCTGGAAGGAGAATTGAATAAAGAACGGCTGCAGGATACTTTTACCAGGCTCTTTGCCAGGCATGAAATACTAAGAACGCGTTTCGAAGAAATAGATGGGGAGATCGTACAAAAGATCATCGACCCGGGTTTTCCCGGGATTGAAGAGTATCATTCCGATGGCAGCGACGTTCAAACGATCGTTGAGCGATTCATCAGGCCTTTCGATCTTACAAAAGGAATGCTGATGCGGGTTGGTTTGATCGTGATTTCCCCGAAAGAACATTACCTGCTGGTAGATATGCATCATATAATAGCAGATGGTTCTTCACAAGGTATCCTCATCAAAGAATTTATCACCCTGTATAATAAAGAAGAATTGCCACCGCTGCATGTACAATATAAAGATTATGCGGAATGGGGTCAGGCAGCCGATCAACGAAGAAAAGTAGCGAAGCAGGGGGAATTCTGGATCAATGAATTTTCGGAAGAGCCAGGTGTTCTTCACTTGCCGGCAGATTTCGCAAGACCGGCCGTTATGGATTTTAAAGGAGATGTGATCGGCTTTGAAGTAAGCAGGGAAGAGACAACCGGATTGAAAAAGATTGCAGAAGAACAGGATGCCACCCTTTTCATGGTATTATTATCTGCCTATGCGATTTTGCTTGCCAAACTGGGCGATCTCGAAGACATCGTGATCGGAATTCCGATAGCAGGCCGCCAGCACCCCGATCTGGAGAATATGATCGGAATGTTCGTGAATACGCTTCCCCTGCGGAATTATCCAAAAGGAACATTGACATACAGGGAATTCCTGTTACAACTGAAAACGAATACCCTTGCCTGTTTCGATAACCAGGATTTTCAGTTCGGGGAGCTTTTACAGGCATTGAATGTGTACCGGGATAGCAGCCGGAATCCGTTGTTCGATGTGATGTTCATGTATGAGAATTACGAAGCGCAGGAGTTAAGCATATCAGGGTTGACGCTCAAACCGTACCGGCACGATCATGGCGTATCAAAATTCGATATCAGCCTGAAGGCCCGGGAAGCAAACGGGCAGCTCCTGTTACATATTGAATATTCGACGGCATTGTTTAAACGAGAGACCATCGAAAGATTTATCTCCTACTTCAAAGCGATCCTTTCTGCAGTCATTGAAGATCCTGAAAGGAAGATAGCAGATATAAAGATCATCTCCGAACAGGAGGAAAATATGCTCCTGCAGGAACAGGTTGGCGCAATTGTACCTTATCCGGAAGAAACATTATTGTCAGTTTTTGAAAGACAGGTGGAAAGGACGCCGGAGAATACGGCATTGATATGGGGGAACAAAACGATCAGTTATGCGCAGCTATGCAAAAGATCTGACCAGATAGCCACCTGGCTGCAGGAGGTAGGAGGCATTGAACCCGGCGATCTGGTCGGCTTATTGCTGGAGCGGGGCGAATTCCTGGTCCCAACCATTTTGGGGATAGGAAAAGCGGGAGCTGCCTACGTGCCGATCGATCCCAGCTATCCTGCATCAAGGATCCATTTCATCATTGCTGATGCCGGCTTGAAAATGATCATCAGCCAGAAAAAATACCGGAGTGCATTGACCGATTCCGGGGCAGATGTTTTTGACGTGGAAGAGCTGTACGAAACAACAGGCAGCCGGAGCGAAAAGCGGTCAGCCATCAAAGCGCAGCCTGCTGGTCTTGCCTATATTATCTATACCTCCGGATCTACCGGGAAACCGAAGGGTGTAATGGTTGAACACCGCTCCCTGGCGAATATGATCAGGCATGCACAAACGCTGTATCCGTTACATGAACAGGATCGCTATCTGCTGAAAACAACGTATTGTTTTGATGTTTCCTGTGCCGAGATCTTTGGCTGGTTTATGAATGGCGGCGCCTTGTCGCTGCTGCCTGAAGATGCAGCGCGAGAACCCCGGGAAATACTGGCCACCATTCAAAAGGACAGCGTGACCCATATCAACTTCGTGCCCTCCCTGTTTGCCGCATTTGTAGATGAACTGGAAAGAACAGGTATTGAACAGATCAAAACGGTAAAATATATCTTTCTTGCCGGTGAAGCATTGCCCATCAAGCTCGTCAGGAGATTTAAGGCCCTGAATACAGGAATTCCTCTTTGGAATATCTACGGACCTACCGAAGGCACCATTTATAGTTCCGCCTATAATACAGATCAGTCGGACGGCTCAACGATGACAGTACCCATTGGGAAACCGCTCACCAATATCAGACTTTATATACTGGACAGGAACCGGCATCTCATGCCGCCGGGTGTGGCAGGAGAACTTTATATAGGAGGCATCGGAGTAGCCAGGGGATATCTGCATAATGAGGAGTTGACCAGTCAGCGGTTTCCCGACAATCCTTTTAACCGGGGCGAAAGGATCTATAAAACAGGGGACAGGGCCCGCCGGTTGCCGGATGGGAACCTGGAGTACCTGGGAAGGATCGATGACCAGGTTAAGATCAGGGGATACCGGATAGAACCGGGTGAGATAGAAAGCCGGTTGGCTGAACATCCGGAGGTACAGGAAGCAGTGGTAGTGGCAAAAGAAATGAACGGGAGCAGATCGCTGGTCGCTTATTATTTGTCGGACTTTGAATTAGCCCGGGATGTACTCCGGGCCTTTGTGCTGGAGAAATTGCCTGACTATATGGCCCCTTCCTTTTTTATCCGGTTACAAAAAATACCATTAAATGCCAATGGAAAAGTAGATAGGAAAGCATTGCCGGATCCATTGGTGTCGCCAGAGGAAGTAATAGTGGCGCCCCAAACAAAGGAAGAAAGCCTGTTGGTGGATGTGTGGTCGCAGGTGCTGGGCATGGAAAAGATCGGTATAACAAATAATTTCTTTTTAATAGGAGGCGATTCTATTAAATCCATCCAGATCTGTTCCAGAGTGCGAAGCGCAGGATATGAACTGACTGTAAAAGATATTTTCGCTCATCAGACGATCCGGCAATTGGCCCCGAAATTAAAAAGGATCACTGTCGTATCCGATCAATCCGTCATCACAGGAAGATCCCGGCTGAGTCCCATACAGCATTGGTTCTTTAACGGCCCTGTAAAGAACAAGAACCATTTTACGCAGTCGGTGCTGCTGCATGTTGAGGCAGGCATCAGTTATGAAACCGTATATCGCATATTCAAAAAGATCCAGGAACATCATGATGCCTTGCGGATGGTCTTCACCAACATAGCCGGGTCGATCATTCCTGAAAATAAAGGGCTGGAACTGCCTGTTGCCCTTGCAGAATATGATCTCCGGCAGGAAGAAGACGAGGAAGCTGCATTAACCCTTCTTGCTGATGAAATGCATGCCAGTATCGATCTGGCAACCGGTCCCCTGATGAGGCTGGGGCTGTTTCATATGAATAAAGGAAGCAGGCTCCTCATTGTTATCCATCACCTGGTGGTGGATGGCATTTCCTGGAGAATATTATTCGAAGATTTCGAAACGCTTTATCAACAGCTATCACATAAACAACCGTTGACCCTGCCATTAAAGACCGATCCCTTTTTATCCTGGCCCGGTCATTTGGAAAAATATTACAGGAGTAGTGATTTTGAAAAACAAAAAAAATATTGGAAAGAGCAGGCGTCTGCTTTGCCCAGGGATTATCCGGAAGGTAATAATCTCCTGAAAGATCACCGGAAAGCGCTTTTTCGTTTGGACAGAGCCGCCACCGATCACTTGCTGACGCACGTACCTTCGGCCTTTAATACCCAGATCAATGATATTTTGTTGACGGCTCTGTTGCTCAGCATCAATAAAAGATACGGACAGGATTCATGGGTGATCGATCTTGAAACCCACGGCCGGCAGGACATTCTTCCGGGCGTAAATTTCAATAGAACCATAGGATGGTTTACCAGTATTTACCCTGTATTAATAGAGATGCAGCATGGTGAACTGAAAAATACGATCAGGCAGGTAAAGGAAACCCTGCGGAAAGTGCCTGGTCACGGTATAGGGTACCTGCTGCAGAAGTATCAGAACGGTGTTGTAGGTATCGACGAAGCCCTGCAGACATCCGGGATCTGCTTCAACTATCTGGGACAGTTTGATGCCGATACCAACAGTAATGTGTATAGCCTGGCCGGGGAGAATAAAGGAAACGAAATTGGCCTGGAAGAACAGGTACCATATGACTGGAGCGTTTCAGGGATGATACTTAACGGCCAGTTGGAAATGAGTGTTTCTTATAGTGTAAGGCAATACATGGCCGGTACGATGGAAAGTTTCATGAAAGATTATGAAGAGAACCTGCGTGCGATCATTGAATATTGTAGTACCTATGGACGAACGGAACTGACCCCATCTGACCTGATCTACAAAGACCTGCCGGTAGCTAAACTCGATGAGATCCAGGCAAAGTATACCATTGAAAATATAAGTTTATTATCGCCGATGCAGGAAGGGATACTGTATCACAGTCTGCTGGATACAGGAGCTGTAAAGTATCTCATGCAAACAACCTGTAGGGTAAAAGGAGAACTGAATGTAGCGGTTGTAGCACAAAGCCTGGATTTCCTGATGGCGAGATATGATATCCTTCGCACCATTTTTCTTCACGAAGGATATGACCCGCATGTACAGGTGGTATTGAAGGAGAGAAGGGCCAGCCTGGTATTCGAAGACATCCGAAAAGATCTGTGGAAACTTGCCGTCTGGCAGTTACAGGAGAGAGAAAGGATATATGACCTGAGTGCAGATGTGTTAATGCGGCTGGTAATATTGCAGACGGAGGAAAAGGAATACGAATTGATATGGGGCCATCATCACCTGCTGATGGATGGCTGGTGCATGGGTATTTTGGTAAATGAATTTATGGCCATCTATTCGATGATCATAAGAGGAAAGGAAATTGTTCTGCCCCCGGTAAAACCCTGGTCGAAATATATGGAATGGCTGGGGAACAGGGAGAAGGAAAGATCGGCCGCTTTTTGGCGGGAATATCTGTCAGGATATGATAGCCTGGCAAGTTTGCCGCAGCAGACAGGGCGGCAGGAGTATGCATATAAAATGAAGGAACTGGTCATCGATGAAAACCTTACAAAAGGATTGAGCCGGTTTTCCGGGCAGTATGGCATCACACAGAATACGATCATCCAGGGCGCGTGGGCAATGCTGCTGGCCCGGTATAATAATACACAGGATGTTGTATTCGGATCGGTCGTATCTGGCCGCCCGGCTGAGATCGAAGGAGTGGAGACGATGGTAGGTCTTTTTATTAATACGATTCCGGTCAGGATACACTATAGTGGCACTGAGACAGTGGTTGATTACTTACAGGGGTTGCAGGCCAGGGCCTTGGAAAGCGAGCCACATCATTATCATCCTTTATCAGAGATCCAGGCATTGAGCGAAATGGGCGACGGGCTTTTTGATCATATCATCGCTTTCGAGAATTATCCGCTGGCTCAACAGATCGAAGCAGCAACCAATGCCCCATTTGAGATCAGTAATGCGGATTTCTTCGTGCAGACCAATTATGAGCTGAATATCACCATTCTGCCATTGAATGAAATGATCATTAAATTTGAATACAACAGCAATAGATATTCAGAGGAGACGATAGCCAACATCAGCAGTCAGCTGAAAAATATTATCAGCGCCGTCATTGCACGACCGGATGGACTTTTAAAAGATATTTCGCTGTACAATGAACAGGAAGAATTGGCGCTCAGAGCCTGGCTGACGGCCGGCCTGGAGCAAAAAACAGCACCAATTCAATTCCTGCTTGGCCGGAGTTTCGAAATGCACGCAGATCATTATGCGATAGAGTACAGGGGGAAACAATACAGTTATAAAGAAATGGGCGCTGATGCCGGTAAGATAGCCACAGCAATAGCCCGTCATGGGATTGCTGAAGGCAGCCCAATAGGAATATATTGCGAAGACAGACGCTGGTTGATCAGCTCGATTCTGGGTATTGTACAATCGCGCATGGTATTCGTGCCGCTGGAGACGAAGCTTCCCGCAAGCCGCCTCGCATCCATGATCAGCCAGACAGGTATCCGGTATATCATTACCGATCAGGAACAGACAGACCGTAAAAAAATAGATGCCTCCGGAACGATCACCTGGCTGTCTCTCCACGAAATCAGCACAACCAGTGAAAACTTCGTTGCCCGGACGGATTTCGATCCGGAAGACCATTTGTATATTTATTTCACCTCTGGTTCTACAGGTGAGCCAAAAGGAGTAGTAGGCATCAATAAAGGACTCGCCCATTTTATTGATTGGGAAATACGAACCTTCCACATCGACAATACTTTCCGGTTCGGTCAGTTCACCAACCCCGGCTTCGACGTGTTTATGAGGGATATATTTGTACCGCTCTGTTCGGGAGCTACCATATGCATACCCGATGAAGAAAGCTTGTCCACGGCGCCAAAGATCAGTGCATGGATAGATCACCAGCAGATCGATCTGATCCACTGCGTACCCAGTTTCTTTAAATTATTCGGAAAAGGCAACTTGCAGGAAGGGTTGTTCCCTTCGCTGAAATACATACTCCAGGCAGGCGAAAAGATCCTGCCTTACGAATTACAGGAATGGTATAAGACATTTGGGAATCGCATTCAGCTTGTAAATATTTATGGTCCTACTGAAACAACCCTGGCCAAGGGCTATTATTTGATCCGGCCGGCAGACAGCAAAGCTGCCTACATTCCTGTAAGGCCAATGCCCGGAGCGCAATTTTTGATCCTTGACAAGGATAGGCAGGTATCTCCGCCCGGCGCCATAGGTGAGATCTATATCAGAACGCCTTACCGTACAACCGGCTACCTGGATGCTGCTGCCACAAAAAAATCCTTTATCGTCAACCCCTACAGCAATAATAAAGAAGATCTGCTCTACCGCACCGGTGATGTAGGAAAGGCGTTGGATAATGGAGAGATCGTGATACTCGGGCGCTCAGACCACCAGGTGAAGATCAGGGGTATAAGGATCGAGCCGGATGATATCCGGGCAAATATACTCCGGTATCCGGGCGTAACAGATGCGCTGGTATTGGCAAAAACCGACAAAGAAGGGGAGACATTCCTTTGCGCCTATATTGTATCGGACCCGCCCTTCGAGGAACCGGCAATAAGAAGTTTCTTACAAACCCATTTACCCGGGAATATGCTTCCGGCATTCCTGATGCATTTGCCTGTGTTCCCTCTTCAGCCAAACGGCAAGATCAACCGAAAAGCATTGCCTGAACCAGGCTTCGGACAGGCAATCGATCATATTCCTCCTTCCGGTGCCATAGAGGATAAACTGGCAGATATCTGGTCGGAAGTACTGAAAATGGATAAAGGATTAATTAGCACTAACAAGAGTTTTCAGGAGCTGGGCGGACATTCAGTAAGAGTGTTCAGGCTGCTCAATAAAATTCAGCAGTCATTTCATTTAAAACTAAAATTGGATGATATACTCCGGCACGATACCATCCAGCTGTCAGCCACGCTTATCGCACGATCTGTAAGGGATAATAACGGCGAGATTCCGGTATTGGAAAATAAGGAATACTATTCTACCTCTCCGGCGCAGAAACGAATGTATTACCAGTATTTAATGAACAGGGAAAGTATTCGTTACAATATTCCGATTGCCGTAAGGATCAATGGAGAAACAGATATTCCCCGGCTGCGGGATGCATTGATCAAATTGACAAATCGTCATCCTGGTTTAAGGACCAGCTTTCTGCTGACAGGGGATGATGTGCTGCAGACAATCAATGCGGAGGCCGGTTTGGAACTGGAATGGATGGGCGAAGATCAATATAACTCGGTCGGCGAGGCTTTCAATGCATTTATCAGACCTTTTGATCTGACCATGAAGTCCCTGATGCGATGTGCTTTGTTAAAGGGGCGGGAAACAGATACATTATTCGTTGATGTGCATCATATCGTAGCCGATGGGATCTCCCTGAATATTATGATCCATGACTTCAAGAAGCTTTACTTAGGAGAAGCGCTTCAGCCCCTGACACTGCGTTACGTGGATTATGCAGGTTGGATCAGTAACAGCCCGGACATATGGCAACAACATAAAGAATATTGGGCAAAGCAATTGTCCGGAGAATTACCTGGCGGCATTTTGCAGGCTATCAGGACAGGCTCAGGAAACGATATACATGTGGCGGCCTCAAAGGAATTGATAGTGGACGAAAAGTTATACGAAAATATCCGGCAATTCGCCCTGGCATCCGGGGTGTCCGACTTTATATTCCATTTATCGGTGTGTTACCTGTTATTATCCAAATTGTCCGGAAGCCAGGACATCATCATCGGGACTGATGTGGTAGGCAGAACAAAGGCTTCCCTGCAGGACATCGTTGGCACCTTTGTGAATATCCTGCCTTTAAGAGTGCAGGTAAGACCCGATATTTCCTATGAGGAATTATTACTCGGTATTAAACGCACGGTGGTAGAAGGATTCGATCACCAGGATTTTCAATTCGATCAGATGGTTTCTCTTGTAGACAGTAAGGGAACTGGCCTGTCCGAAAGCCCGCTGATCGATGTTCACCTTTCCTTCTCCAATACCATCGATGATACCATAGAACTGGATGAATTTGAGATTTTATCCTTGCAGAACAAACATGATCAGCTGACGAATTATGAGCTGCAGCTGGAAGCCAGGACCGTAGGAAAAAGATTGTACATCGATTTTATTTACAGCAAAGAATTGTATGATGCCGATACCATTGAATGGATCATGAAGTACTATACGAATATCTTACAATTCGTGATCCGGAACAGGCATGTGAAAATCGGGAATATTGAACTTGAAAATTGACCCGGTAAACCAACTCCTCTTGTATGGAAAATCAAATAGTAAAAGAACAATTCAACAAACAGGCGAAGAAATTTGCCGATTGGGCCGTTACCAGGAATACCGCACAGATGAAGGGGTATTATGATTTTTGTGAAATATCGCCCCGGGATACTTTGCTCGACGTTGCCTGCGGACCCGGAGCCATGACAGTATTCATGGCCCACCACGTCAGATCGGCTACAGGTGTTGATATCTCGGATAATGAAATTGAAATAGCCAACAATGTAGCCAGACAACTGGGTATAGCCAACATACAGTTCGATTGCTCGGACGTAGAGCAACTCCCTTATCCCGACAACTCATTCTCAGTGGTCTTATGTAAAGCGGCCTTTCATCATTTCGTACAGCCGGTAAAAGTATTTAATGAGATGAAGCGTTGCTGCATGCAGGGCGGTAAGGTAAGTATCCAGGATATAGCCGCTTATGATGACATATATGTAGATGAATATTTCGAAACCTTTGAAAAGCTGGTCGATATCTGCCATCACAGAACGTTGCAGGAAAGGGAATTTGCTCAATTGTTCACAAATGCTGATATAGATATAACAGACCAGTTTATGTTGACTGTAGATCTTTCGGTTGACGAATACCTGGAACATGCGGTACAGGATAAGGACGGCAGGTTGGCGCTTGAAAAATTAATCAAAGATGGCATAAAAGACCCTCGGCTGAAAGAATACCTTTTTTACAGGGATGACCAATTGTTTTTTAAACGAAATGTATACCTGATCGTAGGCCAGAAAAAAGATAAATAGTTAACCGCATTATAATATGAATAACGATGGACTTTAGCCTTTTCTTTTTTTCCAGTTACAAGGTCAGGTCCGACAATAAATACAAGTTATTGTTGGAGGCAGCAAAGTTTGCTGACAGGAACGGTTTTAAAGCCGTATGGACTCCTGAACGCCATTTCCATGAATTTGGCGGTCTTTTTCCCAACCCTTCTGTTACCAGCGCAGCCCTTGCAATGGTCACCAAACAGATAGAATTGCGGAGTGGAAGCGTTGTTTCGCCATTACATGATGCAGTAAGGATCGCCGAAGAATGGTCTGTGGTAGACAACCTGTCAAAAGGAAGGATCGCGCTTTCTTTTGCTTCCGGCTGGAACGGAAACGATTTCTGCCTGGCGCCGGATAATTACAAAGACAGACATCGCATCATGTATGAACAGATAGATAGTATACAACGTCTCTGGAAAGGAGAAAGTAGTAAAAGAAGGAACGGGCTGCATAAAGAAATACCCTTCCGGATTTTTCCCGCCCCCGTTCAAAAAGAATTGCCTGTCTGGATCACAGCTGCGGGAAATGAGGAAACGTACCGCATTGCCGGTGAAAAGGGGGCTCATTTATTAACACATCTGTTGGGACAGGACATGCGCGATCTGGCAGGAAAAATAAAATTATATCGTGAAGGAAGACGGGCTGGAGGATTCGCAGAGAATTCCGGAAAAGTGGCGCTCATGCTGCATACCTACATCGGAGAGGATATCAGGGAAGTAGAACGTATCGTTGAAAAACCTTTTATGGAATACTTAAAAAGTGCCACCAGTCTAAGCAAAATCATGTACCAGGAGGCAGGATTAAATGAGGAGGAGATCAGTGAAGAAGACAAACAGACGATGCTGAGGCATTCCTTTCAGCGATACAGCAAGACCTCTGCGCTGATCGGAACCGGTAGTAGTTGCCGCGCCATGGTGAATAGCCTGGCAGCAATAGGCGTGGATGAGATCGCCTGCCTGATCGATTTTGGCATTGAGGAAACTGAATTGATCAAAGGACTGAAGAATCTGCAGGCCTTCAGGGAGGCACTTACACCTGGACAAAACTGAACTTTTATGGCGGATGAAAACAAAAACCAGTAACTATTATGTGTGGTATCTGCGGATTTATAAAATTTAACAACAGGACGTCAGGCGAGGATGCCGGGATCATCCGGAAAATGAACAGCAAACTGTTTCATAGAGGTCCCGATGCCCAGGACACCTTGCTTTTTGATAATGTGGCACTGGGTTTCAGCCGGCTCAGTATAATTGGACTTGAGAATGGTATGCAGCCCATTTATAACGAAGACGGGTCCCTTGTGCTGGTGTGTAACGGAGAGATCTTCAATCATATTGAGATCCGGGAAGAATTACAAAAAGCGGGACATGTGTTCAAAACCCGGTCTGATGTAGAAGTGATCGTTCATTTATATGAGCAGGAAGGAATGGAATTCCTTAATAAATTGAATGGCCAGTTTGCTTTTGCTTTGTATGATAAGCGGATCGGGAAATTATTATGCGCAAGGGACCCGATGGGTATCTGCCCCTTGTATTATACCCTGGTAGAAAACACTTTTATTTTTGGGTCGGAGATCAAAGCGATCCTCGAACATCCCCTTGTCCCCCGTGAAGTTGACCTGGTTGGTCTTGACCAGGTGTTCACATTTGCCGGGCTTATCAGCCCCAGAACAATGTTCAGGCATATCAACAGCCTGGAGAACGGCCATTATATTATCGTCAATGACCAGGGTGTTATTCAAAACAACGAATATTGGGACCTCATCTATCCCGAACAGGAGATGCAACAGGACGGGCATCCTGAAAAATATTATATCGATAAACTGGAAGAATACTTCGAGCGATCGATCCAGCTCAGACTAAGGGCAGATGTGCCTTCCGGACTTTACCTGAGCGGAGGGCTGGACTCATCGATGATCACGATGAAAGTTAGCCAACTATACCCCACTATCAGTAAAGAGGTCTTTTCCATTGATTTCGCAGAGTCCAATATTTCGGAAACACCCTACCAGATACTGATAGCAAACGAAAGCCGTTCGAAACTGAATAAGAAGACATTTTACTTTAAGGATATCAGTGAAAGGCTGAAGCAGGCTATCTATCACTGCGAATGCCCGCTCAAAGAGACCTATAACACCGCCTCCCTGTCATTATCAGAGGCCACCAGGGCTAAAGGGATCAAAGTGATCCTGTCGGGCGAGGGTTCGGACGAACTTTTTGCCGGATATGTAGGCTACCGTTTTGACAAGATGCGGGCAATGAATTTTGTACAAAATGCCACCAGCCCGGAAGAAGAGGACATCCGGGAACGTATTTGGGGAGATAAGACGTTGTTTTATGAAAACAATTTTCAGGAACTGGAAACAATAAAAAGAGGATTGTATTCGGATGCAGTCAATGAAAAATTTGACGAGGTCAATTGCCTTAACCACCCGGTCATTAATAAAGAAAGACTACGTAACCGGGATGTACTGAACAAGCGGTCGTATATCGATTATAAACTGAGACTGGTCGATCACCTGGTAACCGATCATGGAGACAAAATGGCGTTGGCCAATTCTGTTGAAGTAAGATATCCTTTCCTCGACAAGGACCTCATCGCTTTCTCAACACAGGTGCCGCCAGAACTGAAACTGAAGGATTTTACAGAGAAATATGTAGTAAAGGGCATGGCTAGCCGCTTTGTGCCGAAAAAGATTATCGATCGGGAAAAATTCGGTTTTATTGCGCCTGGAAGCCCTTACCTGCTTCAAAACAACATAGAATATATCGAACAGATCCTCTCCTATGATTTGATCAGGAAGCAGGGATATTTTAATCCCGACAGGATCGAAGAATTGAAAAATACCTACAGACAAAAAGGATTCACCCTAAACATTCCCTTTGAAAGCGATTTACTGATCACCGTGATCACTTTTGGAATACTCCTGGAGGAGTATTTTTCTTGAACCCGCAACACCTGAACCTGCCAATTCAAGCACTATGACGATTCGCCTGTTTACCAAAAGAATCCTTTTGTTACTGTTCCTTATGACCGTAACCGGCATCTTCCTTTCTGCCAGTGCCCAAAAGCACAAATCGTTTCAAACCAATGGCAGAATGATCAATGTTGATAGTTTTAACAGGGAGATTGCAAAAATGATGAAAGAGGTGGGCGTTCCTGCCCTGTCATTAGCGGTGATTGAGAATAATAAAGTTGTATTTCATAATACCTATGGCG
This sequence comes from Niastella sp., assembly GCF_045805085.1. NCBI lineage: Bacteria > Pseudomonadati > Bacteroidota > Chitinophagia > Chitinophagales > Chitinophagaceae > Niastella > Niastella sp. The sequence continues at coordinate 23,438 of NZ_JBJMLX010000259.1, read as the reverse complement.
TCAGAAAAAAGGGAGATAAGAAGAAGGCGGATAACAGGACCGCTTTTGATGCCGGTTCCCTTTCTAAAAGTTATCTCGTTTTCGCAGTGTACCAACTGGTGGATCAGGGTAAACTCGATCTTGATAAACCATTATATCAATATTTGAAATATGATCGCCTTGAATATGATCCCCGGTATAAATTAATTACTGCCAGAATGGTGCTCAGCCATTCTTCCGGAATAGAGAACTGGCAATTTCAAAATGATCCCCTGAAACTGGAAATCATAAGCGATCCCGGAACAAAACTGGTATATTCCGGTGAAGGCTATAATTACCTGGCCAAAGTAGTGGAGTCGATCCTTCATCAGCCTTATGAAATATATATCAGGGATCTTGTTCTGAATGTTCTTCAATTGAATAATTCATACCTGAAGTTTATAAAACAAAAACATCACCTTTTTCACAAAGAGTCTCCCTGGAATTATGCCGTCGGGCACGGTCTCGACAGCAAACCCATCGTTAAAAAGAACTATGCAGTCAGCCCGGCCTCTGGAAACCATATCACCGCCGAAGATTATGCGAAACTCATTATTGGGATCTTCGACACCACCCATCTGTCGGTGGCCAGGATAAAGGATCTGGAGCAGCCCATCGCACGGGTCAATAATTCATCCACCTTTTACGGGCCTGGTTTTGAAGTGGCGGATATCGATGGAGACCTGGTTATAGAACACGGAGGAGATAATGATGGGTTTAAGAACCAGATGTTTTATTCCGTTGCAAAAAAGAGAGGCTATGTGTTCCTGTCGAATTCTGACCGGGGAAGATTGATGATGAAAAAGCTATGTGATATGACCGTTCAAATGAATATTGAACCTTATTTAAACGCAGAATTTTATCTCACGGATATGTATCCGAGCAATGCCAGCGATCTGTTAAGGATCTATGATGAAGAGGGCGTTGAAGCCATGTATGCGGCATTGGATAAACTTAAAAAGAACGGCACGGTTGGAGCCACCACCCTGGACGTTGTCAGCTTCTATCTGAAATGGTACTATGGAGGCGACAATAGGGTCACTCAAAAATTACTCGAAGATAATATCGCATTATATCCCGATTCATCCTTGTCCTATGTACTGCTGGGAAGACATTTAAGAGACCTCGGCAAACCCGACTCCGCCCTGCTGCACCTGAAGAAAGCGCAGGAGATGCATTTCTCCGCATGGAGCATCGATGGAGATATCAGCGATTGCGAAACGAAACTGGTGGATTTCAATCGAAGAAAGTCATTAATGGTCAGGATCAATGAAAAGGAACAAACCACCGTGCCGGCTGACAATTATAATTTAATGAGCGGGGTCGTGTCGATTGCTTCAACAGACGAAGGGGGCGGGCGGTGTCTTGCCTATATCGAAGCAGATGACTGGATGGAATACAGGATCGATGTCCGGGATAGTGGTAACTATTCGATGACCTTACGAGTTGCCAGCCTGCCAGGAGGCGGACAGGTGGAACTGCGTATCGAAGATACTTTATTAACGACCATGAATATTGAAACTACGAAGGGCTGGCAGAACTGGGTGTCAAAGACTACCGCCATTCGTTTACCGGCAGGAAGCCATACGCTGCGGCTATACGCCAGGGTAGGTGGTTTTAAATTAAACTGGTTAAAATTCGCCAAACAATCAATCTGAACGCATGAACCCTGAACAAGAGAATGTCATTGGAATAGTCGGCGGCATGGGCCCCCAGGCAGGACTGGCCTTATATGACAAGATCATTCGTCACACGAAAGCAGTAAGGGACCAGCAACATTTGTCCGTGGTGATGATGTCTTTCTCAAAACATATCGTTGACAGAACTGAATTCTTACAGGGAGATACGTATACGAACCCGGCTTTTAGTATTGCAGTAGTTATTAAAAAGCTGGAACACGCCGGCGCAGAAATAGTCGGCATTCCCTGTAATACCTCTCATTCTTCCCCCATCCTGGATGTGATCTACCGGGAATTAGACAGAATGGATTGCCGGGTACGGTTGGTAAATATGCCTGTGGAGACCTGCCATTTTATACAGGCAAATCACAAAAGCGTCCGGCGTATCGGGGTCATGACCACTAACGGTACCTATAAGACGGGATTATATAAGAATTTATTGTTGGATTTGGGCTATGATGTCGTGATCCCGGATCTTATTTTTCAAAACGAGGTTATCCACAGAATGATCTATGATCCGGTATTCGGAATCAAATCAAAACCCGATTCTATTTCATTAGAAGTAAAAATATTATTGGAAAAAGCGTTAACTTTCTTTAAGAAAAGAAATGCTGATGCGATCATTCTCGGCTGTACCGAATTATCGCTTATACTTCCCGGAATGATGGTTAACGATATGCTCGTCATCGACTCCACTGATGTGCTGGCGAAGGCATTGATCAGGGAGGCGACAAAACGGGAACAATTTCCGCGTGCCCAATCGTTGAAGAACATTAAGTCATAAATATGTTTAAAAACTATCTGATCATTGCATTCCGGAATCTTAGAAAGAATAAAGTGTCCGCTATTATCAATATCGGTGGTCTTGCTATGGGGATGGCCGTGGCCATGCTGATCGGCTTATGGATATATGATGAATTGTCTTTCAATAAATACCATGAGCATCACCTCCGCATCGCACAGGTTATGCGGCACCAGGATCAACAGGGTGACAAAATAACAAGCTTTTATCACCCGATGCCGCTTAGCGAAGAACTTCATACCACCTACAAGGATGTTTTTAAATATGTTGTCATCTCCAAACAAACGGAAGAGCATATCATTTCAGCCGGGGAGAATAAATTTGTCCAGGCGGGGAATTATATGGGAGCCGATGCGCCGGAGATGCTCAGCCTCAGAATGCTATACGGCAGTCATGGTGGGCTGAAAGACCCCAATTCCATCCTGCTATCCCAATCTTTAGCAAAAAAGCTATTTGGTAACGGTGATCCTATAGGGAAGATCGTGAAGATCGATGACCGGTTTACTGTAAAAGTTACGGGCGTGTATGAAGATCTGCCGGCCAATTCAGAATTCAGATATGTATCCTATATAGCTCCTTTTGAACTATGGGTCTCGGGCTTGAGAAACAAGGGAATGGATGCCCGAAGCGATTGGAAGAATTATTTTGTATTGATCTATGCTGAGCTGGCGCCCGGCGCCGATGTTAACCGGGTGTCAAAGATGATCAAAAATACCTATCTGTCTCATGTTGATCAGAAGACTGCGGATACAAAGCAGGAACTGTTTCTTCATCCGATGGACAACTGGCACCTGCATTCAAAATTTGACAATGGGATCGCATCCACCAGTGATCAGATGATGTTTCTCTGGTTCTTTGGTTTCATTGGAGTTTTTGTACTGCTGCTGGCTTGTATCAATTTTATGAACCTGAGTACGGCCCGTTCTGAAAAACGCGCCAGGGAGGTAGGTGTGCGCAAAGCCATTGGCTCTTTGCGCGGTCAGCTGCTCACGCAGTTCTTTTGCGAATCATTGCTGGTGGCCGCTTTTTCTTTTGTATTGGCCATTGGTCTCGTCATGCTTGTCCTGCCCTGGTTCAATAAGGTGGCGGGTAAGGAGATCTCCATATTATGGGGCAACCCCTTGTTCTGGCTAACGGGTCTAGTTTTTACCATCATTACCGGTCTGATTGCAGGAAGCTACCCTGCATTTTACCTGTCTTCCTTTAATCCTATTCTCGTACTAAAAGGCAGCTTTAAGGCTGGTCGTTTTGCATCGGTTCCACGAAAAATACTGGTGGTGCTTCAATTCACAGTGTCCATTATGCTAACTGTCAGCACGATCATCGTTTACAGGCAGATCCAGTTTACCAAGGACCGGCCGGTAGGTTATACCCGGGATGGCCTTTTAATGTTCCACCTGATGGCACCAGGCTCTTCCGGAAAGTATAATTTGTTAAGTAATGAATTAATGAATACCGGCGTGGTATCGGGAACGGCAGGGGCAGGAGGCGCCGTCACCGAAGTCTGGTCTATGAACAGGAATTTTGATTGGAAAGGGAAGGACCCGGCTACGGACCCCAGCTTTGTTACCCTATCCGTTACACAGGACTATGGTAGTACGATCGGATGGCAATTGATTGCCGGTACTGGTTTTTCAAAAGGATATGCCAGCGACTCATCCGGTTTTGTGATCAATGAAGCGGCAGCAAAACTGATGGGGCTGAAAGACCCGGTAGGAGAATTTGTGAGATGGGAACCTGGCTGGCGCAAAGGCGGAAACTTTAAAATATTAGGCGTCATAAAGGATATGGTGATGGAATCTCCTTTTGAACCGGCGCAGCCGACGATCTTCACCCTTGATTCGGTTACGAGATGGATGTTCGTCAGGATCAATCCTGCAGTGAGCGCCAGCAAAGCCCTCGCAAGGATTGAGCCCGTCTTTACTTCTTTATTTCCCGCAGCGCCATTCGATTACAAGTTTGCCGATTTGGAATATGCCAAAAAATTTGAATCGGAAGAGCGTGTAGGCAAACTGGCCACATTTTTTTCCATACTGGCCATTTTTATATCCTGTTTGGGCTTGTTCGGGCTTGCCTCTTTTGTGGCGGAGCAAAGGACGAAAGAGATTGGCGTAAGAAAGGTATTGGGCGCCTCCGTGTTTGGTGTATGGCGCCTGATCTCAAAAGAGTTTTTCATGCTTATCCTCATCGCTTTCCTGATTGCTACGCCAACGGATTATTTCCTGATGTACAACTGGCTGCAGTCCTACCAATACAGATCGGGCATTCCCTTGTGGGTGTTTATGGTTGTAGGGTTGGGCGCATTGTTGATTGCATTGCTGACCATTAGTTACCAAACGATCAAAGCTGCATTACTGAATCCGGCAAAAAGCCTGAAGGCTGAATAGAATACCTTATCACATATGAAAATATTTTCGGTCAACCGGGTCGCACCGTTGATTATTATCTGCCTTGGCTTTGCCCTGCCTGCTGTTTCACAAAGCGGCACGGCGGCAAACGGCAGCAGGATGGATAGCGTGGATAAAACAGTGTCCGCGTTGATGAAGGCGGGAAATATACCCGGGTTGAGTTTGGTGATCGTACAGGATGGACAGCCCGTTATCAAAACTTATGGTTATGCGGACCTCGACAGTAAAAGACCGGTAACCGACAATACGCTTTTTGAAATTGGTTCCTGTACAAAGGCCTTTACGGCGCTGGCTATTGCAAAGCTGATTCATGAGCACAAACTGTCGTTGAACGATTATGTGTCCGACTATATACCCTGGTTCCGTGTGAGGTATAAGGACAGTCTGGTAAACATCACCATCGCTCAATTATTACATCATACCAGCGGTATCCCCTGGAGCTCCATCTCAAACATACCCCAGACTAAGGACGAGGATGCACTGGTAAAAACCGTTAGAAATCTGGAAGGGCAGGAGTTAAAACGGCTGCCCGGGAAAAAATATGAATATGCTACCATCAATTACGATGTGCTGGCCCTTGTTATACAAAACATTTCAGGACAACCGTTTGAAACCTATATCCGGCAGCAAATTTTCGAGATGCTGCAGCTCAGCAATACCAGCATCGGTATCCCGGTAGATAGCGCGTTGATGTCAAAAGGTTATAAGATCGGATTTTTCAAACCAAGGGTATATGATGCACCCGTGTTCAGAGGTAATTATGCAGCGGGATATGTGATTACAGATGCCAGGGATTTTTCAAAATGGCTGCAGTTTCAGATGGGGCTGAAAGATACATCCTTATATGAGCTGGCGGCTTTCACGCAGCAGCGGGATGAAACCGTACCCCTGCATTTTTATATGTCTGCCTATGCCATGGGATGGAACCAGTCCTTTGAAGGCAATGGAGAAGTATATCACGGTGGTGTAAATCCGAATTATACGGCCTATATACAGTTTCGAAAAAAGAGCAAACTGGGGGTGGCGGTATTAGCCAATTCAAACAGCACCTTTACGCCGGTGATCGCCAACAGGGTGATGAAGCTGCTGGCTGGCGAGAAAATTGAAAAGGAGTATGATCCGGGAGATGGCAACGATAAGGTCTTTTCAACAGCCTCGATCATTCTTGGCTTGTATCTGCTGGCTCTTGCTTTCTTTATCGGCCGGATCATCTTCGATATCATAAAGGGAAAAAGAAAGTATGCAGGATTTTCGCGGGCTGCACTGGGCAGGATTGGCTTACTACTGGTTATCTTTCTACCCTACGTATATGGGATCTACCTGCTTCCAACTGCCTTATTCGGTTTTAGCTGGAAGTCGATGATCGTCTGGACTCCCTTCAGTTTGACGACCGGTCTGAAAATGCTCAGTCTGGCCATAGGTGTATCCCTCTGTACCTATATAGCAGGCGTGGCCTTTCCGGAAAAAGATAAGTTCAGAAGAATCGCCCCCCGACTTATCCTATTGAGCGTATTATCTGGTTTGGCAAATATGCTGTTGATCATCCTGATCACTTCTTCCCTTGATCTGGACAATATAGTGGAATTGAAATACCTGATCTTCTATTATTGTCTGACACTATCGGTGTACCTTTTTGGAAGAAGATTCGTGCAGGTCAGCCTGGTAGCCTATACTATGGACATGATCTATGAATTGCGGATAAAGATCACCGATAAAATATTTGCCACTTCCTACCAGAACTTTGAGAAGATCGATCGGGGACGGGTATATACAGCCCTGAACGATGACGTTGGTACTATCGGCGAATCCGCCAATGTATTTGTAGTACTGGTTACCAGTATATTCACCGCCGGGGGAGCGCTGTTATACCTGGCTTCCATTGCTTTTTGGGCCACTATATTAACCTTCTCTTTGATGGGGGCGCTGACCACGCTGTATTTTTTTGTCAGCAAAAGCACCAATAAATTTTATGAGGCTGCCCGCGACAGCAGGAACGTCTTTATGCGGCTCATCAACGGTATGATCGATGGGTATAAAGAGCTTACCCTGCATCGGAACAGGAAAAAGGCGTATAAAGAAGATGTAGCAGCAAGTGCGGATGAGTATAAGAAAAAGATCACCGTTGCCAATATCCGGTTCGTGAACGCTTCCTTTGTAGGCGAGGCTGTATTGGTCCTCATCCTGGGTGTTGTTGCATTGGGGTTCCCAAAATTATTCCCTGGCATTAAAGTCTATACCCTGATGAGTTTTGTGATCGTACTGCTGTACCTGATCGGGCCGGTGAATACGATCCTGAATTCCGTACCCACTGTATTGCGTCTTCGCATCGCATTAAACCGCATTAAACAATTTCTCAATAGTATTCCATCAGATCCCGACAATAAGAAATTGATCCTTATGCCAACGCCAGCTACGATCAATAGTATGGGAGCAAAAGGTATAGCATTTCAATACAGGAACGGAGACGACCAGGATCCTTTTTCCATCGGCCCCATCGATCTGGAAATGAAGAAAGGTGAAATAGTCTTCATCGTGGGGGGTAACGGAAGCGGCAAAACGACATTTGCCAAACTGCTCACAGGCCTGTACGAACCCGATCGGGGCAAATTTACCATCAACGGCGAAGAAGTTCCGTTTTCCAGGCTGGGGGAGCATTTCTCAGCCGTTTTCAGCCCGGTGCATCTTTTTGAAAAATTATACGATATCGATATCAGCGGGCGGGAAGAGGAAGTCAACAATTATTTGAAGCTGTTGCACCTGGATGAAAAAGTTCGGATAAACGGAAATAAATATAGTACGATCAATTTATCCGGCGGACAAAGAAAGAGACTGGCCTTGTTGCAGGTTTTTCTGGAAGACTGCCCGGTCTGTCTCTTTGATGAATGGGCCGCCGACCAGGACCCGGCTTACCGTTTCTTTTTCTACCGGACACTGCTCCCGCAAATGAGAAAGAAAGGAAAGATCATTATTGCGATCACGCATGATGACCACTATTTTGATGTAGCCGATAAAGTATATAAGATGGATCAGGGACAACTCCTTCCCTGGGAAAGCTCCTCAGTTAAGCACTTCGTTATTTGAAGTTTCTAATCCTACAATAATTTTTATGACTAATGATTTATTTTATCTGAAGCCCAATGTGGTTATCGGACCCTTTGTGGACAGATGGTATGCATGGACGCATTTGATCTCTCCGGCTACCGGAGCTATGAACGTATTTGGCCGCCATATGCGGATCATGAATTCGTATATCAAAGCCCCACAGATCCATGCAGAAGCCGTGAAGAACCCCAAAATGAAGGGCGGCCCGTTTATGGACTATAAAGAACCCCGTGTAAAGGAGATCGAAAGACTGCGGGACGAGACTGCCATCAACCGGAAAAAATCCATTGAGTTTGCCGAAGCTGTTATTGTGCTGGATAAAATGCTTAAAGAGAATGCCAGAGGTTATTCAATGGAAGCATTGTACGATAAGGTGCCTGAGATCCTGAAAGGCTATGTTGAATTAGTATATGATCTGAATAACAATCCTTCTTTCCGGTTCTTTGAATCCCTTTTATACAAAAGCGAGTTCTATTCAAAAGCTTCTCAAAGCATTGCCTTATGGATCACCAATAACGACGAACGGCCATTTTCCTTGAGTACGCCCCAACTTGATGATCCGGATGTATTGCATTTGAATATTCCGTTCGATCACGTTGGCATTGATGTATTGGGCATGATGAAAAGGAAGGCCGGATCCATTGATAAGATAGCGGATATACTGGGTGTTAAAGATTCGGACAGGCCACTGTTCGACACCTTTTTTACTAGGCAGGAGCATCCTAAATACCGGAAATACGACGGTAACAAAGCCAGAATGCGTTATTTCGGTCATGCCTGTATCCTGGTCGAGACCAAGGACGTAAGTATTTTGGTAGACCCGTTGATCAGCTATTACGGATATGAATCGAGCGTTTCCCACTTCTCGGATATCGATCTTCCCGATGTAATAGATTATGTGTTGATCACTCACAATCACCAGGACCATATCGTGTTTGAAACCCTGTTGCCGCTTCGTCATAAGATCAGGAACATCATAGTTCCCGACTCAAACAGCGGCGCACTACAGGATCCAAGTCTGAAGCTGACCTTTCAGGCATTGGGTTTTGAGAAAGTGATCACGATCGGCGAAATGGAAGAAGTGAAATTTGAGAATTGCGTGATCACCGGAATTCCTTTTACCGGAGAACACAGCGATCTCAATATCAGAACGAAGACCTGCTTTCATATCGCCATTGATAAATTCGCCTTTCTTTTTGTGGCTGACTCCAGGATCCTGGAAGCCAGACTCTATCATCATATCCAGCGGATCATCGGCGATGTGGACGTTATTTTTCTGGGAATGGAATGCGACGGGGCACCCCTGTCATGGTTATATGGCCCGCTTTTGACCGGCGAGATCACCCGTGAAAATGATCAGTCAAGAAGGCTCTCCGGCTGTGATTTTGAAAGAGGCATGCATCTCATCGATACATTTCATCCGAAAGAGGCATATGTATATGCGATGGGACAGGAGCCCTGGCTTGAATTTATCAGCAGTATTAAATATACTCCGCAGTCTAACCCAATCATACAATCGAACCGCCTGGTGGAAGAATGCACCATACGTAAAATAATTACAGAAAGATTGTATGGAGAAAAAGAGCTGTTGTATGATTATGAAAAGCAGATGGAAACAGTAGCGTAATAGTTCTTCATTAAAATGGAATAACCTTATCTTATGTTCTTTCAGAAGGAATTAAAGGCTGCACTGGCAGAAGGAAACAGCAAGGCGGCCATCGAATACGATGGGAAATCGATTGCCCGTTCGGCACTGTACCAGACTTCAGAAGCCATAACAGCATGCCTGTTGAGCAAGGGAGTGGAAAAGGAAACCGTCATAGGGATCCTGCTAAACGACAGGGTCGATCTGATCAGCGCTATGATCGGTGTGATCAATGCCAGGTGCGTTTTCGTGTTGATCGACAGCAAATGGCCAGCTGCCCGAAGGGCTTCCCTCATCAGCGACCTGGACCTGCAGCACCTCATCTGTCCCCGCTCCACCGGAGAATTACCTGTTGCGGAAATCTATTATTTTGAAGATATCATTTCTTCTGTCCTGCCTCCTTACGACGAGCCTGCCTATGACGGTGGGGACAGCCTGTACATTTATTTTACTTCAGGTTCTACCGGTAGGCCCAAGGGGATCGTAGGCAGGAACGACAGTCTGCTGCACTTTATAAAATGGGAGATCGATGAATTCGGTCTGAACAGCGACTGCCGGTGCAGTCAGTTCATCAGCCCCTTTTTTGATGCTTTCCTCCGGGATATCTTTGTTCCATTGCTGGCAGGCGGAACTATTTGCATACCTCCGCCAGAAGATGATTTTCTCCAGCCGCTTAACCTGATCGACTGGATCGATGGGGAGCGGATCACCCAGATCCATTGCGTTCCAAGCCTGTTTCGCACCATCATTGTTGAAAACCTGCTTCCCAACAGGTTCATAAGTTTGAAGTACATCCTGCTGTCAGGAGAAAAAATAATCCCTTCGGAATTGATTCGCTGGTATGCTGTCTTCCACGACAGGATACAACTGGTCAATTTATATGGACCTTCGGAAACCACCATGATCAGGTCCTGTTACAGGCTAATGCCGGCCGATGCCCATCAGTCGAGGATTCCGATCGGTTATCCTATTTCCGGTACTACATTCTTCCTTTTCGATAAAAACGGCAGACCATGTAGTACACTCGTTCCAGGTGAACTGTATATTCAAACCGCTTATAGTACTAAAGGGTATCTCAATGCGCCGGAACTGACGGGCGAAAAATTCGTGGTTGTCAACCCGGATGAGCCGGATGAAAAGATTTGTTTTAAAACGGGTGATATCGCCCGGCGATTGCCCGATGGCAGATTGGATCTAATCGGCAGGGAAGACAGACAGATCAAACTAAACGGCATTCGTATAGAACCTGATGAAATTGAAACAGCGCTTATCCGTTCCGGCCTGGTAAAAAGCGCCGTCGTTGTCCTGCAGAACGGGCAAAACGGTCGGGCCGGAAATGGCTCATTGATTGCCTTTGTTATTACATCCTTTCCTACGGATACTCATCCTGATGGCGGAATAGAAACGGCCTTGCGCCAGTATCTGGAAGCCGGGCTGCCTGCCTATATGATACCTGCGGCTATCGTGCCGGTAGCCGAATACCCTTTGCTGAGCAACGGTAAAATTAATTATGCGGCCCTTGCAACCGCACCCATTCACAAAGAGATCATCGCGCCTGCCGATGAAACCGAGGAACGATTGCTGTCTGTCTGGAAAAGCCTCCTGGGCGACAAACCAATTTCGACTGATGATACTTTTAATGTAGCTGGCGGCAGCTCGTTAACCATGATGCAACTTATCAGCAGGATTGTCCGGGAATTTGATGTCCGAATCACGCTGAGCGAATTATTTAATAACCTGACCATTCAGAAGCAGGCAGCACGCATCCGGCAAGCTGAAAAACAACAGTTGGTCAACATGGCACCGGCGCCAATCCAAACTTCGTACCCTATTACGCCGACCCAGCGACGACTATGGATCCTAAGCCAGTCTGATGAAGGGAATATCGCTTATAATATGCCGGCAGCCTACCTGTTCGATGGAGAGGTAGACCGGGCAGCATTGGAACAGGCTTTTGCCAGGATGATCGAACGGCATGAGAGCCTGCGTACCGTATTCAGAGAAGATGAGCAGGGCACCGTCAGACAATATATCCTTTCACCGGAAGAAGCAGGATTTCATTTGTCTCTTCGGGATCTGCGCGAAGAACGCGAACAGCAGGTAAGGCAATTGGTACAGGATGAATTCAGCCGGCCTTTCGATCTGGCAAAAGGCCCATTGCTCCGGGCAGTTTTGTACCGGGTGGAAACCGGTAAATGGATCTTTGTTTATAACATGCACCATATCATCAGCGACGGCTGGTCGATGAATATCCTGATCCAGGAATTGTTGCAATACTATAATGCAGCCATCAATAACAGCGACGCATCCCTGGCTCCTCTTGCCATTCAATATAAAGATTATGCGGTGTGGCAACAGGAGCAACTAAGCGCAGAACGGCTGAAAAAGATAAAGACCTGGTGGCTGCAACAATTTGAAGACGAAATACCAGTATTGGATCTGCCGGGAGACCGGGCACGTCCTGCTGTAAAAACATATAATGGGGCAATGATCCAGGCAAGGCTCAATCACGGATTGAGCAGGAAATTCAATGCCCTGTGTCAGCAACAGGAGGCAACCCTGTTCATGGGGCTGCTTGCAGTAGTAAATACATTATTATTCAGATATACCAACCAGCACGATATTGTCATCGGCAGTCCTGTTGCCGGAAGAGAGCACCCTGATCTGGAGAACCAGATCGGCCTGTATTTGAATACGCTTGCATTCAGAACGCGTTTCCGGGAAACAGATAGTTTTATCAAGCTGCTCAAGAACGTTCGGCATGTGACCCTGGGCGCATTGGAACACCAGCTATACCCTTTCGATGAATTGATAGACGAGCTGGACATGCATCATGACAGAAGCAGAAATCCCCTGTTCGACGTACTGCTTGTATTGCAGCCCGCCACCACGCACCGGCTAGGAGGCGCGCAGCTGGGCAGTGTAAACGTAAGCAGCTATGAAGGGGCGGAACCGGTTGCCAATAAATTTGACCTCACCTTTGTCTTTGTCGGATTTGAAGACGATCTTCAGGTGAACATCGGATATAACAGTGATATTTTTGATAGCAGCACAATAGAACGGCTGGTCTTACACCTGCAGACATTGCTGTCCGCCATCCTGCAGGATCCCCGTTTGCCGGTAAAGGAACTAGTGTATACCAGCCCGAAAGAGAGAGAACAGATCATCAGCATTTTTAACAGGGAAGACAAGGTCTATTCCGGCAATAAGACAGTTGTAGACCTGTTTGAAGAGCAGGTGATCCGATCGCCTGATAAGAACGCGATTGTTTTTGGAGAGGATACGCTTAGTTATGTGGAATTAAATGAGAAGGCCAACCAGCTGGCGCACTATTTAATAAACCAGTACCAGATCGGAGCGAATGACCTGGTGGGTATCTTACTTGATCGGTCGCCACAGTTTTTCATCGCATTGATGGGTATTTTGAAATCCGGCGGCGCATACCTGGTGCTGGACCCGGACCTTCCTGCAGCAAGAAAGGAATTCATGATAAAGGATGCGGGCATCAGAGCGCTCGTAACACAGGCGGATTATGCAGCAGCGCTTACAGGTTCTAAAGAAAATCCTCCTGTCAGTCGCGAAGTAAGCGACCTGGCTTATGTCTTATATACATCAGGATCCACCGGCCTTCCCAAAGGCGTAATGATAGCACATCGGTCACTGGTAGATTATTTTTATGGCATTGTGGATGCCACCAATATCAGCAGTTGTGCAACCTTTGGTCTGGTATCAACACTTGCGGCTGACCTGGGGAATACCGTTATCTATCCTTCCCTGCTGTTGGGAGGAACCCTGCATGTATATTCAGCAACAGACGTCATGCAGCCGGATAAAATGAGTGTTCAGCTACTGGATTGTCTGAAAATAGTACCCTCACACTGGCGGGCATTGCAGCACGGCGATACAGTATGGGCCCCTGCCAAATGTTTGATCTTTGGCGGAGAAGCATTGACGGAAGATGTTATCGGTCTCCTGAAGACGCATCATGAGGATTGCGCCGTATACAATCATTACGGTCCAACGGAAACAACTATAGGAAAATTGCTGAAGCGGATCTCGCTCCCGGAGAGTGCCGGCAGGGTCGCGTTGGGTTCCCCCTTTTGTAATAGTCGTGTCTATATTGTAGACAGCAGCAGGCAACTTTGCCCGGTCGGGATTCCTGGAGAAATTTGCATCTCGGGTACAGGGGTCGCACGGGGATATTTGAATCGGCCGGATTTAACAAGTGAAAAGTTTGTAGCCAGTCCTTTCAGGGAAGGCGAAGTAATATATAGAACAGGAGATCTGGGCAGGTGGCTTCCCGGTGGCGAGATCGAATATCTCGGCCGTACAGATGACCAGGTAAAGATCCGCGGTTATCGTATCGAGCCGGGCGAGATCGAACGTGTATTGTGTCAGCATGAAAACATTCGTTCGGCCTTCGTATTGGCCAAACCGGTTCCGGGAGGAGAAAAAGAGTTAATAGCCTGGTACTGCGGGCATGTGGAAGCTATCCAACACTGGCTTGGTAGCAAACTGCCGGCCTATATGATACCGCAGCGATTCATTGAACTGGCAGAAATGCCTTTAACAGCAAATGGCAAGATAGACAGGAGACGGTTACCCGACCCTGTGAGTGCGCCGGTGGCAGACGAAACAGGTTACCGGGCGCCCCGTACGGCAACCGAGCAAGGGCTTGCTGTCATCTGGCATGACCTGTTAAGCAGGGACAGGATCGGGTATAAAGATGATTTTTTTGCATTGGGCGGTCATAGTTTAAAAGTGATGCGCCTGGTCAGCCGTATTCGCCAGCAATTCGGAGTGGCCATCGGGTTTAAGGACCTTTTTTCAACAACCGTACTGGAAGATCAGGCCATGTTGATCGCGAAGGCGCAACAAGCAGTCTTTGTGCAGATACCGCTGGCGGCGCATAGTAATGGTTATCCAATGTCTTCTGCCCAACGCCGCCTATGGATTTTAAGTCAGTTTGAAGGCGGTAATACAGCCTATAACGTATCCGGGGCGTATGTATTGGAAGGAGACTTACAGCGGTCATCGCTGGAATATGCTTTCAACAGCCTCATCACCCGGCATGAAACGCTGAGGACGGTATTCCGGCAGGACGGGGATGGCGCTGTCAGACAATATATCCTTTCACCGGAAGGGGTTGGGTTCAGGCTGGTGTATAGTGATTTGCGTCAGCATGGGCAGCAGGCGTATGAGCAGGAGATGGGTGAATCATTCCGGCAACCCTTTGATCTGGCAACCGGACCACTGATACGCGCGCATCTATACCAAACAGGAGACCACAAGTACTTCTTTACATATAGCATGCATCATATTATCAGCGATGCATGGTCGAAAAGCATATTCTTCCGGGAGTTACTGGCATTTTATGAAAGCCACCGGCAAAGCGGCATCAGCCCGCTCCCGCCATTGCGGATCCAGTACAAGGATTATGCTGTGTGGCAGCAGGGGCAATTGAGCGAAAAAACAACAGCCGGTCATAAAGCATATTGGCTGAATCAGCTGGGAGGTGCATTACCGGTATTGGAGCTGCAAGGAGACAGGCCCCGTCCTGAGGTAAAAACCTATAAAGGAGGGGCTATCCAAAAGACATGGAAGACAGCACAAAACGAGGGGCTGCAAAAGCTATGCGCTCAACAGGGCTGCACCTTATACATGGGGTTGCTGGCGCTGGTCAATACCTTATTGTACCGGTATACTACACAGCAGGATATCCTTATTGGCAGCCCAACGGCAGGAAGGGACCACACAGATCTGGACAATCAGATTGGGTTTTATGTGAACACATTGGTATTGCGAACGCAGTTCCGGGGTGAAGAATCTTTTCTTGCCTTGCTTGAAACAATAAAACAGATTACACTGGATGCATTTGAGCACCAGGCCTATCCATTTGATGAACTGATCAATGACCTGGGTTTGCAAAGAGACATGAGCCGAAGTGTCTTATTTGACGTGATGGTCGTATTGCAAAATACGGAGCTCGACCAACTCAACAGACAAAATACTCAGGCCGCACTGCAAGTCACCGAACTCCGGGGAGGGGAGCAGGTATACAGCAAGTTCGATCTCTTATTCAATTTCCTGGAAAAGGATGCGGGTATCGATCTCCGTATCGAATACAATAGCGATCTGTTCGACCAGGCCACCATTCTTCGGTTGGGAGATCACCTGGAAGCATTGCTGGAAGACATCCTGGTACGGCCATCCATCCCGCTTCAGCAACTGGACTATTTGCGGCAGGAGGAAAAACGTGCCCTTTCGGAGGGTTTCAATAACACTTCAGTCGCCTGGCCAAAGGATAAGACCGTGAAGGAGCTTTTTGAAGAACAGGCAGCGCTGATGCCGGATAAGATGGCATTGGCATTTGACAACCGGGAATGGTCGTACAGGGCCCTGAATGAAAGAGCCAATCAACTGGCAGCCTGGTTAAGACACCAATATGCCATCAGGGCCGATGATCTTATCGGAATACACCTCGAACGGAGTGACTGGCTGCTGATCGTCATATTGGGTGTATTGAAATCCGGCGCAGGCTATGTTCCCGTTGATGCAAACTATCCAAAGGATACAATCGAACATATTCTGGCGGAGAGTAAATGCAAAATATTGATCGATGAAGCCATGCTGGAAGAGATCAAAGCCGTAACAGAGCATTGGCCAAAGGAAGATCTGACGGCTATTGCATCACCGGCCAGCCTGGCCTATGTAATGTACACCTCTGGTTCTACCGGCCAACCCAAAGGCGTAATGGTGGAGCACAGGAGCGTTGTGCGACTGGTAAAACCCGCGAATTATGCTGAATTGAGCGAAAGGGAAATACTGCTATCCACCGGCGCCGTCGCATTTGATGCCACCACCTTTGAATACTGGGGGATGCTGCTGAACGGAGGCAGCCTGATCATGTGCAGCAAGGATGTGTTGTTAGATGCTGCACAGTTAAAAAGCCTCATAAGAAACCGCGGGGTCACCACCATGTGGTTCACCGCTGGCTGGCTGAACCAACTGATTGAAGAGGATATCGAGGTCTTTCGCGGTTTGCGGACCCTGCTGGCCGGCGGAGATAAACTATCGGCCGTGCATATTAATAATCTTTTGCGTTGTTATCCCATACTGAAAATAGTGAATGGATATGGCCCTACGGAGAATACCACTTTCTCACTGACATATCCGATCGAAAAGGAGACAACAGACATTCCTGTAGGGCGGCCCATTAATAATAGTACGGCCTATATTCTCGATGAGCGGCTGCAGCTTTGCCCTGTCGGTGTCACCGGTGAGATCTGCGTGGGAGGAATAGGATTAGGACGGGGATATCTGAATAATGAAGAACTGACAAGAGAGAAATTCATTCCACATCCATGGTTGCCGGGAGAAAGGATCTACAGAACGGGTGATCTGGGGCGATGGCTGCCGGATGGCAACATTGTTTTTACTGGACGTAAAGACGAACAGGTCAAGATCCGCGGATACCGCATAGAACCCGGAGAGATAGAGAAGGCATTACAGAGTCATCCGGACATAGATTCAGCTGTGGTCATTGCAAAAGTAAAGCCTTCCGGGGAGAAGGAGCTTGTTGCCTACCTTACAGGTAAGAACACTCTCACCGCCCCGGCTATACATGCGCATCTAAGCCGGATCGTTCCCGCATACATGCTCCCTGGTTACTATGTCCTGCTCTCCGCATTCCCATTGACGCCCAATGGCAAGATAGATAGAAGGGCGTTACCCGACCCCGAAGGCCGGAGCCTGCTATCGGACATAGAATTTGTTGCTCCCCGCAACGACATCGAAGAAAAACTGGTCGCTATCTGGCAGCAGATCCTGGGTAAGGACCGGATAGGCGTAAAAGATAATTTTTTTGAGATCGGCGGTCACAGCCTCAAGGTGACACAGCTTATTTCAAGGATCAACAGCAGCTTCCTCGTACAGATCAGGATACAAAGCATATTCAGGGAGCCGACAATAGAAAATATAGCAGTGCAGATCGATTTTATCCTTGACCAAAAGAAACAAAAACAAAATAAAGAGAAACTAACGGAGATAGAACTATGAGAGAGCTACTCAATCGACTGAAGGAGCAGGATATCCTGTTGGAGGTGGTAGATGGCAAATTGAAGCTATTTGCCAATGACACTAACCTGGACCCCGCCCTGATTGCAGAAGTGAAGGCAAAAAGTAACGAGCTTTTACAGTTTTTATCAAATGCAGACCAGTCCGGTTTCAACGATTCATACAGCCTGCATATTCCCGCTACACCCGAAGCCGGTCATTATCCTTTGTCATCTTCGCAGGAGATGCTTTGGATAGTATGTCAGCATGAACAAAGCAATGTGGGCTATAATATCAGGGAGGTGTATGAGTTCGAAGGACAGCTCGATATAGCCGCTTTATCATCGGCATTCAATAACCTGCTGAAACGGCACGAGATCCTTCGAACAGTATTCAGGGAGGACGAACAGGGAGTAATCAGGCAATTCGTTCGTTCAAAGGAAGAGATTGATTTTAAGATCGGCTACTGGGATCTGCGAAACGAAACCGATCAGGAAGCGCAGGTAAGCCGGTTACTCCGCCGGTCATCGCTGATGCCGTTCGATCTTGCTGAAGGACCCTTATTAAGGGCCGATTGCTGGCAGATAGAAGATCACCGGTATATCTTCAGCTATGTCATGCATCATATTATCAGTGATGGATGGACCATGGAAATACTGCTAAGGGAATTATTGCACTATTATAACGCTACACTGCAGGGTGGTTCTGATGACAGACCGCCATTACGGATCCAATACAGGGACTATGTGGCCTGGCTGCAGGAACAGTTGAGCGGCGCTGCCAAAAGCGCGCATAAGGCTTACTGGCTACAGCAGTTCCAGGGAGACCTTCCTGTACTGGCATTGGAAGGAGATAAACCCAGGCCACCTTTGAAGACCTATAATGGAGAAGAACTTAGTTTCAGGATCGGTGCCGATACGGCGAAAGGTATCAAAGCTTTGTGTAAAGCGCAGGGCGCCACCTTATTCATGGGGTTACTGGCAGCAGTAACCGCCTTATTGAACAAATTTACCGGGCAGGAAGATATCGTTATCGGCACCCCGATCGCCGGCAGGGGCCATGCCGATCTGGAAGACCAGATCGGTTATTATGTAAATACGCTGGCGCTAAGAATGCAATTCAGCCGGAATAATAATTACCGGGCGATGCTTGAAATGGCCAAACAGGTTACGCTGGGCGCCTACGAACATCAGCTGTATCCTTTCGGAGAACTGGTAGAGGCATTGCACATGCAGCGAAATATGAGTCGTAACCCGCTGTTCGACGTGCAGGTGATATTGGGACAAAGCGGAATGCTGAAGGCGGAAGATAATTCAATCGCCGGTGGCCTGCAGGTGCGTAACTATGAGGGCGAACAATCGCGTACGAGCCGTTTTGACATAGTATTTAATTTCGTGGAAGCCGGGGATGAACTGCTCCTGGGCATATTGTATAACAGCGGTATTTACACGCACGAGGGGATAACCCGTTTGGGCGCTTGCCTGGAGCAATTGATGGCAGCTATCGTAATGAGCCCCGAAACAACGATCGTGTTGCTCGATTGCCTCCATGCAAACGAAAAGCAAAAGATCCTGACGGATTTTAATGGCGGGCAGCTGGAATACCCTAACAACCAAACCGTGCTGGACCTCTTTAACAGACAGGTATTATTGCATCCTGATCATCCGGCCCTGGTATTCGAAGGAGAATCGCACACCTATAAAGAGCTGGACAACCTGTCGAACCGACTGGCCGGGTATTTGAAAAAGAATTATGCCATCACAGGCAATGACCTGATTGGGATCATGGTGGACAGATCGGATAAAATGATCATCGGCATCCTGGGGATCTTAAAGTCCGGTGCGGCTTACGTGCCAGTAGACCCTGACTATCCCCAGGCCAGAAAAAAATTCATCATCCGGGATACGCAGATAAAAGTATTGTTGACCCAGTCGGATTACCTGTTTGATCTCGACTATTATGACGGGGCTATTTTTGCTTTGGATATTCAGCTGGATATGCCTGATGACCAACTGGAGTACAGCAATCCCGATCCTGCCCATATAGCCTATATCATTTACACTTCCGGTTCTACCGGCAACCCCAAAGGCGTACTGATAGATCATGGCAACCTGATGCATTCCCTGGTGTCCCGGATGGAGATATATCCTGGTGTCCGGAAATTTCTACTAATGTCCTCTTATGCATTCGACAGCTCCATAGCAGGCATTTTCGGTACGCTTTGCACAGGCGGTACATTATGCATCATAAAAAAAACAGACACGGCCAATGCCCATTGGGTCGCTGAATATATTGTAAAGAACGGGATCAGTCATTTGCTTACTGTTCCTTCCTTATATCAGGTATTGCTGTCTGAACTGGCCGATACAAACAACGCGCTTTCAGTCGTCATCGTGGCAGGAGAAACCTGTTCTGTACAATTGGTAAATTACCATTATAGCCTGTCCGCCATGCAGGATTGTGTCCTGTACAACGAATATGGCCCTACGGAAGGCTCCGTATGGAGCAGTGTTTATAAATATGAAAAAGGGCAGCAACCTTTTTTAACCATAGGCAAACCGATTCACAATACGCAAATGTATATTCTCCGGGATGGCGTATCAGTCCTTCCGGTAGGCTTACCGGGAGAAATTTGCATAGGTGGAAGGGGTGTGGCCAGCGGATATTTAAATCAACCGTACCTGACCGCAAAGAAGTTTGTTACCAATCCCTTCAAAGCGGGTGAACGAATGTACAGGACCGGTGACCTGGGAAAATGGTTGCCGGACGGAAACATCGTTTTCATGGGACGTATGGACGACCAGGTAAAAATAAGAGGCTATCGGGTAGAACTGGGAGAGGTGGAAAACGCATTGCAAACACATGCGTCCATCGATGCTGCCATCGTAGTGGCCAGACCCGATAAAGAAGGAAATAAGGAATTGGCGGCGTTTGTGACCGGTCCGGATACACTAACGGTGCCGGAAATAAAAGGTCATCTCGGCAGGATCCTTCCTGAACATGCCATCCCGGCCCATTTCATCCGGCTGGGAGAATTCCCATTGACACCTAACGGCAAAGTAGACAGGAAAAAACTCATCGAATACACCGGGGAAGGTATCAGCGGTGGTACGGAATATATTGCTCCCCGAAATGAAACGGAAGCGAAACTGGCAGAGGTATGGGAGGAAATTCTGGGTAAAGAAAAGATCGGTGTCAGGAATAGTTTTTTCGAAATGGGCGGCGACTCCATAAAGATCCTGAGAATGGTAGCTGCAGCCCGGAAAAAGCTGGATCTGGAAATTCCGGTTGCCGAAGTCTATAAACACAATACGATCGAAAGTATCCTGATGCATGTGCTGCAGCATAAAGAGTACATCGGGGTGAGACAGGAAGCAGATACAACTATGAGAGCGGCCGTGATCGCACAAATGGATGTATTGAAGACGCGGGTACTATCCTATGATCATATCGCGAACAGGCAAAAAATAGAAGATGTCTATCCCATGAGCGACATCGAAAAAGGGATGGTCTATGAGTCGCTATTGAACGATGGGTATACTATCTATCACGATCAAATGGTCCATCAACGGGTCTTCCCTGCATTTGATAGTACAAGGTTCAGATTGGCCATACAATTGCTCGTTGAAAAACATTCCATATTGCGGACAAGCTTCGATGTGAGCAATCTTGAGCAGCCGGTACAGCTGGTGCATCGGACAATACCCGTGGACGTGCATTATGCCGACCTGTCCGGCACTGACAGTACAGAACAGGAAGCTACCATAAGATCATTTCTCCGGGCTGAATTGCAGCGCCCTTTCGATACTGCAAAAGCACCCTTGTGGCGGATGGCCGCATTTAATATCGGGGAAAACAGGATCGTATTCGTTTCCCAATGTCATCATGCCATTATCGATGGCTGGAGCGATGCCCTGTTCATGACAGAACTGAATAACCTCTACCTGCGGCTGGCAGAGGAGCCGGATTATAGACCCGTGAAACTGCGATCGGATTATAAGGAATTTGTGATCCGGCAGGAGATCGATAAAATGGATCAGTCGGTGCGTACATTCTGGAAGGATGAACTGGCCGGCTTTAAAAAACCGGAGCTTTTCACCAGTGAAGATTTTTCAGGAAGATACCATTTCGTTCCTGACAGGAGTATGGTAAAGAAACTGGAAACCCGGGCAGGCAAACTGGATACCAGTATAAAAGCCATCTCATTAAGCGCCTTCCTGTACCTGCTGCAGGTATTGAGCTATAATGAAGAAATAGTAGTGGGTGTCGTAACGAATACCAGGCCGGATTGCGAAGATGGAGATAAGGTACTGGGCTGCTTTTTAAATACGATCCCGCTGCGTATGGAGATCAGCAGCGATGAAAAATGCACGTCACTCACCAGAAGAGTGTATAATAAACTGATCGCCTTAAAAGACAAAGAACGATTGAGTCTGCTGGAGATTGCGCGATTGCATACAAAGGGAACGGGCAATCCTTTTTTTGATGTCATTTTCAATTATGTCGACTTTCACGCATACAATGAGATTGAAAATAAACTTCCTAATGGCTACGGACAGCAAGTTGCTGGGATTGAGATTGCGGGTAAAGGAGTGACCAATACTTTTCTTGACCTGACCGTTAACATGACCGGCGGTAGATTCAGTGTTGGGATCACCATGGGGAAAAAGATGAAAGGCGGTTTTACCCCCGAACAAATAGGGGGCTTATATATGACCATACTATCCTTTCTAACCGACCCGGCCGACAGGGCACTCCATACAATAGAGCTCGTGGGGGAAGTGGAGAAGCAGCAACTGCTCACAGCATTTAATCCGGTCCCTGTAAAGATGCCCGATGGACCGGCAACGATTGTGGAGCTGTTTGAGGAAAAGGTGGCAAGAACGCCCGATCGGGTTGCCCTGGCATACAGGAATACAACAATGACTTACCGGGAGCTCAATGAACAATCGAATCAGCTGGCGCATCATCTCAGAACAACCTGTCATATACTACCGGACGATCTGATCGGAATAAAACTGGAGAGATCGGAAAGACTGATTATAACGATACTGGCTATTCTGAAAAGTGGCGGCGCTTATCTGCCCGTAGATCCTGGCAACCCACCGGAACGCATCGATTACATGATCAAAGACAGCGGATGCCAGTTGTTTATTGATGAAAACTGGCTGAATGACTATGATCAGTTTCAGAAAGCAGAAGGACTGAATGACCCCATTCAGGTCAACCAGCCTAACAACCTGGCGTATGTCATTTATACCTCCGGTTCTACCGGAAAACCAAAGGGCGTGCTGGTAGAACACCGGTCGGTCGTGAACCTGATTGTAGCACAAAGGGCTGCATTCGGCATCAGTGAGGAAGACAATGTGCTTCAAGCTTCCGATGTCTCTTTTGACGCTTCGGTAGAGCAAATCTTTATCGCGCTCACCAGCGGAGCGCGGCTAACCATGATCGATAAGGCGGTGTTGCTGGAGCCGGAAAAGCTCGAAGCATTTATTGATGATCACCAGATCACGCATGTTCACCTGGTACCGGGGATCCTGGCCATGCTGCCAGTCAAAAAATATACTTATCTGAAAAGAGTCATCGCGGGAGGAGACACCTGCCCGAAAGACCTGGCCGAAAGATGGAGTGCGCATCATCCTTTTTATAATGAATACGGGCCTACGGAGACAACGGTCACTTCCATTATGCACTTGTATGATCCCAACAATGAGCAACAGTCATTT
>NZ_JBJMLX010000258.1:0-3250 GCF_045805085.1 Niastella sp. | reverse complement strand
GGCGATGAAAACTATACCTCTGTACCTTCCATGACATGGAATGAAAGCGCCTATAGAAGTACTTTTTATGGTTATTCGGATATACTGATTGAAAAGGGCGATCACATCAGGCTGCAGGATGTTCAGCTAAGCTACCAGCTTAACAAGAGTG
This sequence comes from Niastella sp., assembly GCF_045805085.1. Lineage (NCBI taxonomy): Bacteria > Pseudomonadati > Bacteroidota > Chitinophagia > Chitinophagales > Chitinophagaceae > Niastella > Niastella sp. The sequence goes on along the minus strand of NZ_JBJMLX010000258.1, from coordinate 3,099 downwards.
AGATCAGGTGGTTACCCGTGAATCAGTTCAGGATCTATATGTATGCCAATAACCTGGGAATTCTTTGGAAGGCCAATCACCAGGGTATTGACCCGGATTATATCTCAGGTGTAATTCCACCCAGAACTTTTGCCGCAGGTTTAAAAATTGATTTGTAACCAGCAATTCCTTTTCCGATGAAAGCAAACATCATTTACCTGTTTTTACTACTACTTTGTTGGAGTTTGGTCGGCTGCAACAAAAAGGCCTTTCTGGACGAAAAACCGAATTCGAATGTAATAGTTCCCACCACGCTCGAGGATTTTCAGCAACTGCTGGATAACGAGGCCACTTTGAATTTAACCCCTGCCCTGGGAGAGTTATCTGCTGATAATTTTTACATAATGCCCAATTACTGGCAGGTGCTTCCTAAAAAAGAAAGGAATGCCTATATCTGGGCAGTGGATATTTATGAAGGAGAAGGAAAGGTGACTGACTGGAATATACCGTATGAACAGATATTATACGCCAACGTAGTACTGGATGGATTGAAAAAGGTTTCCCAAACTACCAGTAATCAACAACAGTGGAATAACTTTAAAGGCGCCGCCCTCTTTATCAGAGCTTATGCTTTTTATAACCTGGCCCAGGTATTTGCCCTGCCCTATAAAGCAGAAACAGCCACCACAGACCTGGGCATACCTTTAAAGCTAACGCCGGATGTGGATGAAGTTTTAAAAAGGGCTACCCTCGAAGCAACCTATACCCAGATATTGAATGATCTGCAGGAAGCTAAAGATCTGTTATCGGATGCCGTAACTTTTTACCTTAACCGGCCCAATAAACCAGCCGCCTATGCGCTGCTGGCCCGGGTATATTTAAGCATGCGTAATTATGAACAGGCAGGCGCCAACGCAGATAACTGTTTAAAACTATACAATGCGCTTATCGATTACAATACAAAGGATTTAACTTCATCAAGACCCTTTGAACGCACGAATGCGGAAACCATGTACCAAAGCAAGTTTAATGAAACCAATGTAGTAAAATCCATCACTACCTGCATTGTTGATACCTTGCTATACAGTCAGTATGCCATGAACGATTTACGGCGTTCACTGCTTTTTACTTTAAATTCCGCTGGTAAGATCAATTTTAAAAGTGGTTATACCGGCACCAGCTTTGGATTTACCGGGCTGGCTACCGATGAAATGTACCTGGTAAGAGCAGAATGCCGGGCAAGGGCCGGCCATGTTACTGAGGCAATGAGCGACCTGAATACCCTGCTGCAACAACGGTGGAAAACAGGCACATTTATCCCTTACACTGCACTGACGGCCAATGAAGCATTAAATATCATACTTACTGAAAGAAGAAAGGAAATGCCGTTGAGGGGTATACGCTGGACTGACATCCGGCGGCTGAACCTGGAAAAACCAACTATTACGCCCACCAGGATCTTAAATAGCCAAACATATATATTACCTGCTAATAGTACCAGGTATGCGCTGCCAATTCCGCCAGATGCCGTTCTGATGGGAGGATACCTGCAAAACGAGCGGGAATAATTTTAGGACACAAAAAGCCCTGACGTACCGCCAGGGCTTATTAGAATGATTTTTACTTTTAATTGATACAGGCAACCAATGTATTCTACAGTAACCCCATCAATTAAACAGAGCTATAACTAACTTTTACAGTTGAAACCAGCCGCCTTCGTGACAAGGGGCATAGTTGTTGGGTTGACCAACCGGGTCGGGCTTATAAAAAGTGCAAACACCACCACTGCCAACTACGCAATCCCAATCTACTCCATAAACTCCAGCTTCCACATAACCGTTTCCGTTCCAAATGTACTGTACTGAATTTTCGCATTGTTGGCAATAGGTAGCGAATGCACCACCAACGCCCGCGAGCATCGCAAGAGCTACAAATACCACTTTAATTTTGTTCATTAATAGTCCTTTTTCTAATGGTTAATCGCCTACTCTTTTTGCAGGTTTTCGGCTGGGCCTGTCCTGCTACAGCTACGCACACTTACTCCGGAATAAGTGAAGCAGCAATAAAAACAGGAAAAAGTTTATTGTATTTGGAAGTGTATTTATGCACTTACCGCACGTACTTCATGTAGGGAATCCCGCTTTTTAAGCCAGATGCCCAGTAAAGAGATCCCTACAAAAAACAGATTAAAGAAAAGGTGTTGAGGCCAGGTGAGTTTTTTTATCACGCCCCCACAGGAACAGGGAACATACCTGAACGCATGTGATAATACAGCCACGGTGTAAATCGTAAACGCCATCATCAGAACAAAGGATGCATACAAGGCAGGCACTCTGGTTTTCTCAAATATTAATCCAACGGCAATCAATACCTCAATAACCGGAATACTGTATACCAGGTACGGTGTCATCCAGTTAGGGAACGGCTGATTGTTCATATCGCCAATAAAAGTTTTAAATGCAAGCCATTTGCTTACACTGGCATACAAAAAAAGCAATATCAATAAGGAAGATATTATTTCAATAATAATCTTTCTTTTCATAATATGAAAGGGTATTAAGGGCGTAAGTGTTATTGACGAATGGAAGCATCCCAAAATTCACTGAATCCTGCTGTACGTTAGATGTAGATTAGAATAAGGTGCTCAGAGGGATAAGGTAGATAGGTAGAATTGAGAGCGATGGTAGAACTAAAGTTAGATACTAATAGACTATGTTCAAAAATTTATATCAGTTATTTTTAGATTATTTAAGTATCTAATTTCTGTTCTCCAACTATTAGATAAATAGTACGATTTATTATCAGGTGAACAAATTATTATTGCAAAAAATGAAATCTGGTTCAGTGATTTCTATCCATTACATATTTTTATAGTTCGTTCAATTACCTGATAAAACCAGCTTATTTTCAGCCATCAAACTACACAAAAAAAACGGGTCAATTAAAACAACGATTTTTTTTTAATAAATAATTCATCTTAAGTTATTAATATAAAAATCTTGTTTCATGAAAGCAAAACAGGTTATACATCAATGATAGGGTTATTCATTGAAAACACAAGACGCAAAAACCCACAATATAGTAGACTAATTCACCAGTTAATGGTTTACTCCTATAGTT
>NZ_JBJMLX010000257.1:0-22407 GCF_045805085.1 Niastella sp. | reverse complement strand
TTGCCGATTGCCGATTGCCGATTGCCGATTGCCGATTGCCGATTGCAGATTGCCGATTGCCGATTGCCGATTGCAGATTGCCGATTGCCGATTGCCGATTGCCGATTGCTTACTGCTTTCCATCCAAAATAACCGGTGTATTCTTACCCATAATCACCATTTTGGCATTGGTTGAACCGGCCAGTTCTTTCATCGCCTTTATTTGTTCATATTGCAACTGGCGGTCGGTAAGGCTTTCGTTAATGATGCGCTGATAATCGGAAATACCCTGCGCTTCCACCCGTTTACGTTCCGCCTCCTGCCGTTCTTTTTGTAAAACGAACTGCATTTTCTGGGCGTCCTGTTCGGCGGTGATCTTTTGCTCGATGGCCGTTTTTACCATGATCGGCAACGTTATATTGCGGATCAGAATTTGTTCCAGCAACAGGCCGCGCCGTTTGAAGTCACCTTCTATCGTTTTAAAAATGCGGTTCTGAAATTCATCGCGTTTGGTAGAATACAGGGACACCGCATCATAATATACGGCGTTGTCGCGGATCTTGGTCCGGGTTACAGGACGAACAATTTTATTGGTATAGTCCAACCCGGTTTCCCGTATAATACGGGGTGCATCGGATGGCAATAACTTATACAGAACTGTTAGATCAATAACCACTTCCAGTCCGTCGGAGGTAAGCACGCGAATGGCATCATCACCCTGCTTGGCGCCTTCATCATGTACGCCGCTCATGGTATAGTTCTGGGTTCTAATGTCCATTTTCTCCACATCGAGCAGGGGATTTATAAAGTGCAAACCGCTTGGAAGCACATCGTTCTGCACCTGTCCGAACAATTTCTTTACGCCGATCTCACCGGCTTCAATTTGAATGATACAGGCGACAAGAATGCCAATTAAAACCATGATGCCGCCAATAACGCGAACAGGTGAAGCAAAACGCCTGAAATTTGGGTCATTGCTGCGGGTTATTGCCAGGCCTAGCAGGATTATGATAACCCCAATAATAATAAGAGCCATACATTAAGGTTTGAAGTTGATTGCCGCGTTGTGGAGTTAACTACTATGGTCAGCTACAATTACCCAGGTACCATTCACTTTCCGGAAAAGTAAGTTATAGTGGCCGCCCAAATCGCCGATATTCCTTTTCAAATGCCATTTGCCTACCACGAAATAATATTCCGGTGACAGGCGCTGTATTTTGATCAGATCGAACGACAGGGTTCCCATAGCGTCGGCATTGTTGTAATTCTTTTTATAATTCATTAGTGTGTTCTGGTAGCCATATGTTACACCGCTCTTACCAATAAACATCAGGGAGTCGTTGTTCCAGTAACCTTTCATAAAATCTTCCAGGTTCCCTTTGTTCCAGGCAATGGTTTGATCGCTTAGTACTTTGCGAATGATTTGATCGTCTTTATCCTGCGCCAGTGCATGTTGAATGATAAAAAAGGAGAGAATGAATAAAGGCAAACTTCTCATAATATGTAGTTGTTTACTTAAAGATAAAGGAAAGTTGACGAGTTGACAGGCTAACGTGTTAACAAGTTAACCTGTCAGCTTATTAACTAACACTCAAAAACAAAAAGATCCGGAAGGCATAATTGCCCTCCGGATCTCGTTTATTAAAATAAATTAATCTACATCTTGAATTTCTTCATATAAGCCGCGTCTGCTTCAGCGCTTTTCAGCGGTGTACTATTATCCCAATGCTCCTGTTCAACTATGTAATATTGAAGTCCTTTGGTTGAACCGGCTTTCAGGATCTTTTTGAAATCTATACTGCCTGAACCCAGGTCAACAGAGGCATCGTGCTCTTTTGGATCTACGCCTTTCTTCCGGTCCTTTACATGGCACAGTTTGAAACGGCCGGGGTATTTGTTCAACCAGGCAATGGGATCAGCGCCGGCTGTAACCACCCAGTAAATATCCATTTCAAAATCAACGGTATCCTTATTGGTGCCCTGCATCATAATATCCTGCGGCATCTTGCCATCTATTTCAGTGAAGCTGTAGCCATGGTTGTGATACGCAAAACGCAACCCGTTCTTTTTACAGATATCACCACAGGCGTTGAATTTATCGGCAGCTCTTTTAAAGTCATCGATCGTTTTGGGACCACCCAAACTTGGACAGATCAAATATTTCATGCCGATCTCACCAGCCTGCGCCGCCTTTGTTTCAAAATCCTTGTTGATATCGCAATGGGTTGAAATGAAGGCAAGGCCCAGTTCATCCATGTATTTTTTAAATTCCTTATTGGTCATACCCCAGAAAATACCATCCTTACCTTCAAACCCTTCAATCTGTTTATAACCATACCCTGCTAACTGCTTTAAAGTGCCTTTCACATCTTTTGACAGATCGTCGCGCACCGACCACAATTGTAAACCAAACTTATTGATAGACCCGGTGGGTGCAAAAGCTTCGCCCATGGAGAAAGCCGATCTTGAAATAAGTATTCCTGACGCCAATGTTCCGGTTGCTTTGAGAAAATTTCTTCTGTTGTACATATGGATGGTTGATATGTTATAAATCAAATACTGAATGGAGCAGCAAAGGTGAATCTTCCGCCAGCTGGCGGAAGATTCACCTTCATTATTTAAGTTTCAATATTTTACAGAGCCCAGGCTTTGTCGCCTTTTTTGTAAGGAATGCAGGCTTCGAAACGACCTGGAACCGGCACATATCTCAAGGCTTTGGTTGCGCCTGGTTCTGATGTAAAGTAACCCAACAGGGTCAGCTGTTTCATCAGCGTAAAATAGTGCGGGTTGTCATCCTTCTTTTTATCTTTTGCGTAGGCCTTTTGTTCTTTATCCAGCTCGTTCAATAATTCTTTGCGTTGGTCGGGTGTAATTTTCATAAACCCGTTACCATTGAATTTTTTCTTGCTGGCCTCATTCAATTTATTCATTCCTTCCAGGAACACTTTCTGATCGCTTTCTTTATAGCAATCCTTTACCATAACGCCCATGAACTGGCCTACTTTGGCCTCTTTGGCGCCTGGGGTATCGGTAGCAGGAATAATTGTTTCTGCTATTTCATCCAGGTAAGCAAGATCGTCGGCAGTAAAGTCAACCGATTGGCCGATTTTTTTATCAGCGCTGGTGCAACCGCTCAGAAAAAGTTCACCTCCTATCACGGTTCCTCCCAATAACAAGGCTACACGGGATAAAGCGTCTCTTCTGTTCATAATAATTAATTTGAAGTATGAATCAATTCAGAATTTTTAAATATTGCCTTTCTTCAGTTCACTAACCGCATGATCTGCGGCGCGGGCTGTAAGGGCCATATACGTTAACGATGGGTTTTGACAGGCTGATGAAGCCATACAAGCGCCATCGGTTATATACACATTCTTTACATCGTGCATTTGGTTATTGCCATTCAGTACCGATGTTTTAGGGTCTCTTCCCATCCGGGCGGTTCCCATTTCATGAATACAAAAACCAGGGGCCGGATTATAGTCAAACGTTTTCACGTTTTTCAGTCCCGCTTTTTCCAACATTTCAACCGCGCTTTCCGACATATCCTTCCGCATGATCTTTTCATTCTCCTTAAACTCACAATCGATATCAAGTGTTGGCAGTCCCCATTTATCTTTCTTATCCTTATTCAAAGTCACTTTGTTCTCATAGTAAGGCAGGTGTTCGCCCCAGGCGCCTAACTGCATCACCCAGTTACCGGGTTCAGTGAGTTTTTCTTTCAGCTCAATGCCTATGCCTTCTGCACTATCAACACGGCTGCGACTGGCGCCACCCTGGTAACCAAAACCACGAACATAATCGGTACGTTTTGTTTTGTCGTTGATATTCCTGAACCGGGGTACATAAATACCATTCGGTCTTCTGCCATAAAAATACTGATCTGTAAATCCATCATATTCGCCATGAGCGCCAACTCCATAATGATGGTCCATCAGGTTATGGCCCACCTGGTTGCTGCTGTTACCAAATCCGTTAGGGAAAGCATCCGAAACAGAGTTTAACAGAATGTGTGCAGTACCCAGGGTGGAAGCATTCAGGAAAACCACTTTCGCATAATACTCTTCGGTTTTCATGGTCTCCGAATCCAGGATGCGAACACCGGTAGCGCGCTTTTTATCTTTATCGTACAACACATCCAGCACTATCGAAAACGGGCGCAAGGTAAAATTACCTGTTGCTGTTGCTGCCGGCAATGTGGCCGAGTTACTGCTGAAATATCCACCGAACGGACAGCCCTGGTGGCATTTGTTGCGGTACTGGCATGGACCACGGCTACCAATTTGCTTCGTGTGATTGGCTGAACGGCCCATGATCATGGTGCGGTCGTTAAAGCTTTCCTTTAAGCGAGCCGCCACGTGTTTCTCCAGGCAGTTCATTTCCATGGCAGGCAAAAACTCCCCATCGGGCAGTTGCGGCAAGCCATCGCGGTTTCCATTTATACCAGCAAACCTCTCTACATAGCTGTACCAGCCCGCCAGGTCATTATAGCGAATAGGCCAGTCAACGCCATGGCCGTCTCTGGCATTGGCGCCAAAGTCCAGATCGCTCCAGCGGTAGCTTTGGCGGCCCCACATGAGTGAGCGGCCTCCTACATGGTTACCACGTACCCAATCAAAGCGTTTTACCTGGGTGTATGGATTCTCCACATCGTTTACAAAGAACTTTTTTGATACCTCATCAAATGCATAACATTTGCTTTGGATGGGGCTGTTTTTTTTATCTTCTGCCGTTACCTTATTCCGGTGGGTCAAATCCCACATATCCTTTTCGGTTCCGGCGTAATCTTTTATGTGTTCAACGTTTCTGCCGCGTTCAAGCACCAGGGTCTTCAATCCCTTTTCGCATAATTCTTTGGCGGCCCAGCCTCCACTTATTCCCGATCCTACTACTATAGCATCATAGGTGTTTTGTGCGGTTGCTTTTGTGTTTAGGTGTACGTTTAGAGAATCTCCTGGCATGATTACAATTTGAAAATCCCGACACATCGGGACAGGTTATGAAAATTTGAAAATGTGAAAATGATTTTTAATTCATTTTCTGCAGCTAATATAAGATGGCTTTCTTCAAATAAAGGTGGCAATTTCATCAAATAAAGGTGGTAAAAGCACAAATAAATTAAATGTCCCTTTGCCATTTTACTTGCTACCAGCTGCACATTTTAAAATTTTCAAATTTGCGCGTTAAATATTTCCTTTCTTCAATTCACCTACTGCATGGTCAACAGCGCGGGCCGTTAATGCCATGTAGGTAAGTGAAGGGTTAACGCAGGCGGCGGATGCCATGCAGGCGCCGTCGGTTACATATACGTTGGTGGCGTCCCAAACCTGGTTGTGCGCATTCAGCACAGAGGTTTTGGGGTCTTTACCCATACGGGCCGTACCCATTTCATGAATACCCATGCCCATGAAATAATCGCTATCAGATGGTTTTACATCCTTTAACCCGGCGGCTGTGAGCATTTCCATGGCATCGTTCTTCATATCAACCCGCATCTTCTTTTCATTATCCTTTATTTCACAATTCATGGCCAGCACCGGTAAGCCCCATTTATCTTTTTTAGTTTTATCGAGCGAGAGAGTGTTCTCGTGGTAAGGAAGTATTTCGCCAAAAGCGGTCATCCCCAACGACCAGGGACCTGGTTCTGATAAAGCGCTCTTCAGTTCGGCGCCAACGCCCAATTCGGCTATCTGGCGGTTCCAACCCTGGCGGCTGGCGCCACCCTGGTAGCCGAAACTCCGAACATAGTCTCTTTTGTCGCTGCCTGTATTGCGGAAACGGGGTATGTAAAAGCCTGTTGGGCGTCGACCAAAATAATATTTGTCATCAAAGCCTTCTGCAATGCCTTCTGCACCCACGCGGAAGTGGTGGTCCATTACATTATGGCCCAACTCCCCGCTGCTGCTGCCCAAACCGCCAGGCCATACGTCAGTGGCAGAATTGAACAACACCCAGGTGCTGTTAAAGGCCGATGCGCACAAGAATACCACTTTCGATTTATACTCGTACGTTTTATTATCCTGCGTATCCAGCACTTCTACACCAGTGGCTTTTTTCTTGTCTTTATCGTACAGCACTTTTGTAACAAGGGAAAAAGGTCGCAACGTTAAATTGCCAGTGGCTACTGCTGCCGGCAGGGTAGATGACTGCGTGCTGAAATACCCGCCAAACGGACAACCCAGCCAGCATTTATTGCGGTACTGGCAATTGGTTCTGCCCGGTAAAGGTTGGGTGATATTGGCTACACGGCCTATGAATAAATGACGTTCTCCTTTGTAATGATCTTTCAGGCGGGCGGCTACATCTTTTTCAACACAGTTCAATTCCATTCCGGGTTGAAACTGTCCGTCAGGTAAATGCGCGAGCCCTTCTTTACTACCACTGATACCGGCAAATTTCTCAACGTGATCGTACCAGGGTGCGATGTCTTTATAACGGATCGGCCAGTCAACGCCATGGCCGTCTTTTACATTGGCTCCAAAATCCAGATCGCTCCAACGATAGCTTTGCCGGCCCCACATCAGCGAACGGCCACCCACATGATACCCACGGTACCAGTCGAAACGTTTTGTTTCGGTATACGGACAATCCTTTTCGTTCGTCCAGTAGTTCAGGTTCATTTCATTCAGCGGGTAGTCTCTATCCAGCACGGGATATTCTTTTGACATTTCTGTGGTTTTACCACCGCGATGAGGGAATTCCCAGGGAGCTTTATTGGCGCTTTTATAATCTTTAATATGTTCGATATTTTCGCCGCGTTCAAGCAATAAAACTTTTAATCCTTTTTCGGTTAATTCCTTTGCTGCCCAACCGCCTGCAATACCTGACCCTACGACAATAGCATCATAAACATTATCTGGCATGGTTCAATCGATTTTAGTTATAAAGAAGACGTGAGAAATGGGAAATCGGTTTTATTTATACATCACAAATTTTGATTCCTTTTTCAAGTGACACCAACTTTTCTTCATTGGTTTTTGGTGTTGGAATAAATTCCTGCGCTACATACCCTTTATAACCGAGGTCAACGATGGCTTTCATAATGGCAGGGTAATACAATTCCTGCGTTTCATCAATTTCGTTCCTTCCGGGAACACCGCCGGTATGATAATGGGAAATGTATTGGTGATTGTCTTTGATAGTTCTTATTACATCACCCTCATCTATCTGCATGTGGTAGATGTCGTATAATAATTTAAAGTTTTCTGACCCTGTGCGTTTGCACAGTTCTACGCCCCAGGCAGTTCTGTCGCACTGGTAATCTTTGTGGTTTACCTTGCTGTTCAACAATTCCATTACGATCTCAACTTTATTTTTTTCAGCCAGGCCCATGATCTGTTTCAATCCTTCGGCGCAATTGTTCCAGCCTGTTTCATCGTCTATACCCCGCCGACTGCCGCTAAAACAAATGAGTTGTTTGTAACCGGCTTTGGCAACGAGGGGGATCATTTCGGAATAATTCTTTATCAGTTGCGGGTGGAATTTTTTATCGTTCCAGCCATCTACCAGGTTCAGTTCTGCGCCATTACACATAGAGGAAAAGATGCCGTGCTTTTGCAGGGTTGGCCATTCTTTAGGACCAACAAGATCAATAGCGCTAAAGCCTATTTTTTTAATGGCAACACACAGATCTTCCAGGGGAATGCTCCCGTAGCACCAACGACAAACAGAGTGGTTGATATTTCCTTTCAAGGCAGTTGATTTAATTTCCTCAGGTGTGGTAAAAGACGAAAGCATGTTGGCCGTACCCAGCGCAGCAGTGCCCGCTACCAGGTTCTTGATGGCAACTCTTCTCGATTGATTGGCCATTTTCTTTAATAATTATTAAGATTGAAATTTACTAATTGTTCCCACAAAAACGATTAAATGTAAAACCGTTAGCGTTAAAATATTACAAAAGGTTAAGATAATACTATTATGCGCTAACAGGTGTTAACAATTCCACCTTCTTTCTTCCACGCATGTAAACAACCAATCCGGTAAATGCAAAAACAAGTACAATTGGTATTATTAATGTGGTATCCAGAATTTGTGGGCCGGCTGCTTTTTTAGCCTCCACCAGGGCATTCGCCATTTCCGATCCGCCGGGGGCATCTGTATATGTTTTCAAATCGGCGCCGGCTGGTAATTTATCACCCAGCAGTTTATCATAATGGCTTCCCATGAACATCATATACACCGATACGGCAAACATGCCAGCGCCACCCATTAAATTCAAACCAACTGCACCGGTCCTGGGAAGGTTTTCCGAAACAAAACCCAGCATGGTGGGCCAGAAATAACATACGCCCATACCGAAAACCAGGGCCCCTACGAAAACCATGTTCCCGGTTGAATGCCCTAACAGGTATATTCCCACTGCCGATAAGACGGAGGAGATGAGCAGTACACCCTGCGGTGATAACCTATGCACCACAGGTTCTGCCAGTCCACGACCAACTACCATTACACCGGTTTCCAGGGTAAGAATGAGAATGGCATTGTCGGTAACATTTTTCAGCAGCACATCTATCCATTGGCCGGTAAACAACTCCGTGATCGCGGTACCAAACATGCAAATGATCATGAAAACGAAAAGCGGATTCAATAACGCCTTGTACATGTCGCCGGTTGATACACCTGCCGCCACCCGTTCAGTAACCGGGAATTGCAGCCGGCTTATCAGATAACCATAAATTAATGTGGGGATCAGCATCACAGCCACCTGTATCTGCCAGGGTTCCATGCCTGCAATTGGCCCTATGCCCGCCTTGTTATACAAAAACACGATCAGTGTGCCGATAACAATGCCACCGGGGAACCAGAGATGGAAGTGATTTAATTTGGTAGTTTTATTGCCAGGGAAAATAGCTGCCACCAGCGGGTTACAGGCTGCCTCTACGGTTCCGTTAGCTATCCCTATTAATAAGGTGGAGAGAAATAAGGTCCAGTAACCGCTTGCAAATACGGTTAGCAAAATGCCCACCAGGTGAAATGCACAGGCAAGCAGTAACAATTTTTTCATGCCTATGATATCAACGACGATACCGCCAATGATAACGGCTAAAGGAAAGCCCCAGAATGCAGTGGCTGCTATGGTCCCTAATTGTGAGGCATTGAGGTGAAAGTTTTCTCCTAACTGGTTTAAGATACCGGCACGGATGCCGAATGATAATGAGGTTACCAAAAGAGCTAAACAACTGGCCAAAAAAAGCTGGCCGCGATGGATAGTTGGTTGTTGCATGGCAAGAATCGTTTAGTTTTTTTTATATGGTGGGTAATTGATAATTTTTAAACTTTATACCGAACCACCGTAACTTTATCGAACGCAATTGTAAATTCGTTAGCTTAAATTAAGCATGTAAATGTAATTTTTTATTTTAAAACAAATCCTTTTTCACATTTTCTAATTTCTATTTCATGAACAGAAAATTAAGAATGGGAATGGTAGGTGGAGGCAAAGATGCCTTTATCGGCGCTGTTCACCGCATTGCTGCCAATATGGATGGACTCATTGAGCTTGCCTGTGGCGCTCTAAGCGTTACTCCCGAAACAGCTATCGAGTCTGGAAAAATGTTATTTCTGCCCGAGGACCGCATATATACCAATTATGAAGATATGATCAGGGCGGAAAGTAAATTACCGGCAGACAAACGTATGGATTTTGTTACCATCGTAACTCCCAACTTCGCACACTTTGCTCCAGCTATGATGGCGCTTGACCATGGCTTTCATGTGGTGATTGAAAAACCAATGACCTTCACGCTCGACGAAGCAAAACAATTGCAAAAGAAAGTAAACGAAACAGGTTTGCAGTTGTGCCTTACTCATACCTATTCGGGTTACCCGATGGTAAAACAGGCGCGTGCCATGGTGCAGGGCAATGTATTGGGCAAGATCAGAAAAGTAATTGTAGAATATCCGCAAGGCTGGTTAAGCCGCCTCAGCGAACGCGAAGGCAATACGCAGGCAGCCTGGAGAACTGACCCCAAGAAATCGGGCAAGGCCGGCGCTATGGGCGATATTGGTACGCATGCTGCCCACCTTACTGAATACATCACTGGTTTAAAAATCACGCAGCTCTGCGCCGATCTGAACATTATGGTAGAAGGCCGTCATCTCGATGATGATGGCAACGTATTATTGAAATTCGACAATGGCGCCGCCGGCGTTTTAATAGCTTCACAAATTGCTGCCGGTGAAGAGAACGCTTTAAAAATTCGGATATACGGTGAGTTGGGTGGCATTGAATGGGCGCAGCAGGAACCTAATACACTTCTTGTTAAGTGGCTCGATCAACCCATGCAGGTGCTGCGTGCCGGTGGTAATTATACTGGTGTGTTGTCTTCTTTTGCTACGCATAACTGCCGCACTCCGGGTGGCCATCCCGAAGGATACCTGGAAGCATTCGGAAATATCTATCGCAACTTTGCATTGACGTTGTCTGCTCAAATAGATGGGGTTCAACCCACCAAAGAAATGCTCGACTTTCCGCGGGTAGACGAAGGCGTACGCGGCATGGCGTTTATCGACAATGTGGTGAAGAGCGGCGCCAGCAAAGAAAAGTGGACACCGTTCGAAGTGTGATGATAGTCACATAATTCAAACGGCTGGCTTCAATTACGTAATTTCAATTTCCAAATTCTCAAAGCGCCATTTAATGAAAACGTTAAAAGGACCCGGATTATTCCTCGCCCAGTTCATGGGTGATCAACCGCCATTCAATTCGCTAAAATCAATATGCCAGTGGGCTAAAAGCCTGGGTTTTGTAGGGGTTCAAATACCTACCTGGGATAGCCGCTGTATTGACCTGCAAAAGGCTGCGGAAAGTAAAACGTATGCCGATGAGCTGAAAGGCCTCGTAAACGAATGCGGCCTGGAGATCACGGAACTCTCCACCCACTTACAGGGGCAACTCGTAGCTGTTCACCCCACTTACGATACCCTTTTCGATGGCTTTGCGCCCGAGCAATATCGCAACAATCCAAAAGCCCGCACCGAGTGGGCCGTTCAGCAATTGCGTTATGCCGCCCGGGCATCGCAAAATCTGGGATTGAACGCACACGCCACTTTCAGCGGCGCCCTGTTATGGCCTATGGTGTATCCCTGGCCACAACGGCCGGCGGGACTGGTTGAAACCGGTTTTAAAGAACTGGCCAATCGCTGGCTGCCCATCCTCAATCATTTTGATGAACACGGTGTAGACGTTTGCTATGAAATACATCCCAATGAAGATCTGCATGATGGTATTTCGTATGAAATGTTCCTGCAACACACCAATAACCATCCGCGTGCCTGCCTGCTGTACGATCCATCGCACTTTGTGTTACAATGCCTCGATTACCTGGAATACATCGACAACTATCATGAACGCATTCGCATGTTCCATGTTAAAGATGCCGAGTTCAACCCAACTGGTAAACAAGGGGTGTATGGCGGTTATCAGAACTGGATAGACAGGGCCGGTCGTTTTCGCTCACTGGGCGATGGCCAGGTTGATTTTAAATCCATCTTCAGCAAACTGGCAGCCTATGATTATTCAGGCTGGGCGGTACTGGAATGGGAGTGTTGCATCAAGCATCCTGAAGATGGCGCCAGAGAAGGAGCTCCTTTTATTAAAGACCATATCATTCGCGTTACAGAAAAAGCCTTTGACGATTTTGCGGGCACAGGCAGCGATGAAAAATTTAACAGAGGTGTATTAGGCTTAAAATAATGTAATTTGCTAAACTATTAACTTGCACAATTCAGAACTTAAATTTTTGTTTCGATGAAGAAATTAGTTGTTTTTGCTGCTTTATGTACTGCTATGGTGGCTTGCGGTTCAGGAGACACCAAAAAAGGCACAGAAGAAAAACCCGCTGGAGGCGCCAGCACATCTGCACCTGAAGCCAGCGCCAATGACAAAGGCCTGGATATGATCGCTTCGCTGGATTGCACTACCTGCCACAAGATCAATGAAAAAAATATCGGCCCTGCGTACACTGATGTAGCAAAAAAGTATGAAACCACCGATGCCAATATTGAAACCCTGGCTCAAAAGGTAATCAAAGGCGGCTCTGGCAACTGGGGCTCCGTGCCAATGACACCGCACCCGGCATTAAGTGTAGACAGTGCCAAAGAAATGGTTCGCTACATCCTCAATTTAAAAAATGCTAAATAAATAAATTTCAACAGCCCCTGCTTCTTCGAAGCGGGGGTCTCTTTTTAATGTATTGCCTGCCTGCTTACGTGTACCATTTATTCTGAATTAATACATGATGAAAAAGTTTATCATCGCCTTATTCCCTGTTGCGTTGCTGGCCTGTCATACAGCAAACAAAACAACAGAGGACGCCAAAGCAGCTAAAGCATCGAAAAAAAATGATGGATGGCAGTCGCTCTTCAATGGCACCTCAAAAGAAAGCTGGCACGTTTATAATAGTAAGTCAGATGGCGCAGCCTGGAAAGTGTTGGGCGATGGCGTGTTGTACCTGGATCCTGAAGCAAAGAAAAACGGCGCCGGTGGCGGCGACCTGGTCACCAATGATGAATTTGAAAATTTTGATCTGAAACTGGAATGGAAAATTGATTCGGCTGGCAACAGCGGGATTATCTTTCTTACACAGGAAGATCCGAAATATGCCCAATCGTATTTAACAGGTCCCGAAATGCAGATCATTGACAACAATGGCCACCACGATGCAAAGATCAATAAACACCGCGCCGGCGACCTGTACGATCTTATTGCCAGTACTCCTGAAAATGTACATCCCCTGGGTCAATGGAACTCAATCGAGATCGTCATTAATAAAGGTCAGCTGGATCTGTTTCAAAACGGCGCCAAAGTGGTTTCCACAACCATGTGGAACGACAACTGGAAACAATTAATGGCCAATAGTAAATTCAAAAACTGGGTTGGATTTGGAATGTTTCAGAAAGGCCGCATCGCCTTACAGGACCATGGCAATGGCGTAGCGTTCAGAAATATCCAGATCAAACGGTTATAATTCGCACTTTCACTAAATCATCAAATATATGCGCACAACTTTTGCTTGCCTGATCATTGCTGGCACCATTGCTGGTTGCCAGGGTGGTTCCGGCACACAACAACCGGGAACCGATACTACAAAAACAACCACAGACACTATGACCAAAGCGGCTCCTGTTGAAATGAACAACAGCCTCACTGAGGAAGAAAAAAAGGCCGGCTGGCAATTGCTGTTCGATGGTAATTCGAAAAGTAATTTCCATGTGTTTAATAAGAAATCTGACGGCGCAGCCTGGCAGATCGCTGATGGCACTTTACACCTTGATACCACCAACAAAAAAGATGGGAAGATCGCCGGTGGCGGCGACCTTGTAACCAATGATGAATACGATAATTTCGATCTGAAGCTGGAATGGAAGATATCTGCGGGTGGTAACAGTGGTATCCTGTTCTATGTGCAGGAAGGACCTAAATTCGGCGAAACCTATCATACAGGTCCCGAAATGCAGGTGCTGGACAATGCAGCGCACCCTGATGCCAAGATCATTAAGCATCGTGCCGGCGATCTGTACGATCTCATCACCAGTACGCCAGAAACTGTAAAACCTGCCGGTGAATGGAACCAGGTTGAGATCATTTCCAACAAAGGCGCGCTTGAATTTCATTTGAACGGCACCAAAGTGGTTTCTACCACCCTTTGGGACGATGCCTGGAAAAAGATGATCGCCGCCAGCAAATTCAAACAATGGCCTGGCTTTGGTACTTTTAAAACCGGCCACATTGCCCTGCAGGACCACGGCAATTCTGTTTGGTACCGGAATATCAGGATCAAAAAATTATAACGAACTATAATTAAAAGGGCTTCGTGATGCATCGGGAAGCCCTTTTTTATTTTTATACTTTAGGCAGCTTATAGCCATTGTTATACTCCTTCATCAGGTACTCGCTGTTCACTTTCTCGTCGGTAAATTTTCCCTTCTCTTTATCCCACACCAGCTTTTGCCCACTTCTAAAGGCAATATTGCCCATTTGCGCCACGGTGGCTACGTGCGCCCCGGCTTCGATGGAACAATGCAGGTTTTCTGTTTTCCGCGATTTCACCGCATCAACGAAATTCACCCAATGCAAGTCAACCCCACTATCTATACTCTTGGCAAAAGCTTTTGAGGCTTTCTCGGTGGCCTTTTGTTCTTCCATCACCTCCCAACCGCCGCGGGAAAGCACCAGGGTCCCATTATTACCAATGTAAGCGATACCATGATTTCTACCGTATGATCCATTGTCTATTCCCATGGCGGAGTCCCACACCAGGTTGAATTTATCAAATTCGTATAAGGTAGTTAGTGTATCAGGTGTTTCTTCGCTCAGTTCAGGATAGGCAAACTTGCCGCCCAATGCAGAAATTGACTTAGGCACATCGGCTTTCATTCCCAGCAGGGCATAATCCAGCAAATGCACGCCCCAGTCGGTCATTAAACCGCCGGCATAATCCCAAAACCATCTGAAATTAAAATGAAAGCGGCTGGCATTGAAAGCGCGTTTGGGAGCGGGGCCCAGCCAGGTGGCAAAGTCAACACCCGCAGGCGGGTTACTATCGGGCACAACAGGCGCCGGACGCATCCAACCCTGGTAACACCAAACCTTTACGGTCCGTATCATTCCCAGCTTTCCGCTTTGTACATAATCAACCGCATCTTTAAAATGCTGCTGGCTGCGTTGCCATTGGCCGGCTTGCACCACTTTGTTATATCGTTTTGCAGCGGCCACCATGGTTCGGCATTCTATTATGGAATTACCTACAGGTTTTTCTACATATACATCTTTACCCGCTTCGCAGGCATGTATCATTTGCAAGGCATGCCAGTGGTCGGGTGTGCCCACAATTACAACGTCAATATCTTTTTGCTCGAGCAGCTTACGGTAATCGCCATAGGTTTTCACTTTTGACGTATCGATATTCATTTTTGCCAGCTCGGCCATTCTTTTATCAAGTACATTTTTGTCAACATCGCACAAAGCGGCTATGTTAACGCCCGGCACTTTTAGGGCGGCCATTACATTGGCCCAGCCCATGCCATTGATGCCAATGGCGCCAACCTGCAGTTGATCGCTGGGCGCTATACGGTTTTTGAAAATGGCAAATGCGTTATTATCTATGGCTGACAATACTGTTCCCCCGGCAAGCAATGTACCTGCCTGTTGCAAGAACCTCCTGCGTTGCATCATATGACAATGGTATTAAGGTGTGGTAATAGGATAACCAATTTATTTTACGATGTTCTTTTTAAGGTAAGCTATGCTTTTGGCGGTACTATCCAGTGGCGCACCGGGGCACTGATCCTGCTCAACAAAGAAGTATTTCATACCACTTTGTTTGGCATGGGTAAATATCTTTTTAAAATCAATGACGCCGCTGCCCACTTCAGTAAAGTTCTTTTGCGCGGTATTGTCCATATCCTTTACGTGCCACATGGCAAAGCGGCTCGGGTATTTGGAGAAGAATGCTAACGGGTCTTTACCGGCTTTGGAAACCCAGTAGATATCCATTTCAAAAAATACCAGTTTGGGATCTGTTTCTTTCAATAATACATCGTATCCGTTTGTGCCGGCAAGAGGAGCAAATTCAAAATCGTGGTTATGATAAGCGAGTTTGATACCTGTTTGCTTACAAATTTCTGCGGCCTTGTTAAGAACGGCAGCCATTTTTTTAAAATTGTTGATGTCTGTCCGGTATTGTTCTTCCATCCAGGGAATAACAATGTATTCCTGGCCAACGGCTTTGGCATCTGCTACGGCGGGCTTCCATTTTTCTTCCCAGCCGTTTTGCAGAAATACACTGGCGGGAAAGGTGTGGCCGCTGGGCGTGGTCAATCCATGCGACTTTAATTCTGCACGCAGTTCGGCGGCATTCATCCCAAACCATTTACCGTTGCCATAACCAAAAGTTTCAACGGTTTTATACCCTTGTGCTGCAACTTTGGCTAAAGTGCCTTTAGCATCTTTACCCATTTCATTGCGGAGTGTATACAACTGCAAACCTATTTTTTGAGGC
The DNA here is from genome assembly GCF_045805085.1 of Niastella sp. Lineage (NCBI taxonomy): Bacteria > Pseudomonadati > Bacteroidota > Chitinophagia > Chitinophagales > Chitinophagaceae > Niastella > Niastella sp. The sequence continues at coordinate 6,427 of NZ_JBJMLX010000257.1, read as the reverse complement.
TCAAAAAACCATTCTTCCTTGCTGATAAATAAACTGGTGGTAAGCAGTGATGACTGCCTGAGAAAATCCCTGCGGGTTGGCATAACGAATCGTTTTAGGGTAATGAAATTACTTAAAAATCAGACACCCCCAATCAGCCGCCTGGCAGAATAACAGGAAGATGCCAGCTAAAAGATGCCTGCGCCTGACATTGGGTTGCATAACCTGTTCCGGCCCTGCGGGGAATGCATAAAAAAACCGGTTACTGGTTACCGAAACCAGCCACCGGTTACTGAAGTTATTAAGTTTTTTATTTCTTTGTTATCAGGCTACCCTTCTTCTTCCATCTGGTACAACAGCTCTTTCAACTTCTGAATATGCTGCCCATACATTTTGTTTATAAGCCAGCGATTTATAAAGTAACTGCTAACGGTAAGTACGGCTCCAATTGAAATAAATAAAACAAAAAACCGATGATTGCTGATGTGAGCTACAATGGGCATTTGAGAAACAGACGTTTGGGCTTCAACAGGCAAATTCTCGAGATGTGCGTTAAAATCCTGTGCGTTGAATAAAATTATAACACCGGCAGCAAAATAAGCGAGGGGAGTAAGTATGGTTCCCGCTACAAAATAAAAGCGTACGTATTTTTCCAGGGTAACCAGTTGTTGTTTCAGGTTCGAGCGCACTTCACAGGCCACACACTGCATTTGTTTCAGCAGCTTGTTCTTGCGATAATAATAGAATAGAAATGCGCCGCCTACCAATGCCAGCAATACAGACAGTTCGCTATACATTTGCTGATAGGTAACAATATACCATATGGTTAGTGAATATATAACTACCACCGCAATGAGCTCGCGGTTCAAATTGCGTTTAAGCCGGGCAATAGTGCTTTGCGACCGCTTTTGTAACATGGACAAAATAGGCACTTCCCTTGCTGGTTGAAGATCTTCTTCATCCAGGTTTTTCCAAATATCTTTCAGGCTATCTAACTCCATGTTCTACAGATTTTGTGAGTTTACGTAATTTTTCTTTGATCCGGTTCATTTTCACGCGCAGGTTATTCTGATTGATCCCCAAAATATCTTCCATTTCTTCGTAACTCTTGTCTTCAAGGTACAGCATTACAATAGCCCGTTCAATTTCAGTAAGATGGTTAATTGCTTTATAAAGTTGCTGCAAGCGCTCTTCTTTTTCGTTACTGTATTGTATGTCCTGTATCTCAGTAGGCAATAATTCGGGTTCTACGCTCTTGATATACTTCTTTTGTTTACGCAGGTCTGAAATGGCGGTATTGAGTGCAATCCGGTACAGCCAGGTGCTGAATTTTGAATCACCCCTGAACCGTGGATACGCGCCCCATAATTGTATTACGATCTCCTGAAAAAGGTCCTGTTTATCGTATTCAGTTGTGCAATACAAATTGCACACCTTATACAACATAGCGCGGTGTTCATGCACCAATGCCACAAACTCATCCTGGTTAAGTTTTGCCTGCAACTGGGTTGGTTTTAGCGAAAAGATACTCAATTGGTCGGCGAAATACTTAAAAAATTACAGTTCAACCGCCATTTTTCTGTAAATAAAATGTGAAAGACGGTGCCGGCAACATCCTATCTTTGCATCCTTATCAATTGATTTTAAGCATTTATGAAAAAAATCTATCATCTGGGCACCTGTACTACCTGCCAGGCGATCATTAAAGAAACCGGTATTGATAAAAAGGGGTTTGAAATGCAGGATATTAAAACTGAAAAAATTACTCCGGCCCAGCTCGATGAAATGAAAAGCAAAACCGGCAGCTATGAGTCGCTGTTCAGCCGCCGCGCCATGAAATACAAGGAAATGGGTCTGAAAGACAAAGCCCTTACAGAAAATGATTATCGCCAGCTGATCCTTGACGAATACACCTTCCTTAAAAGACCTGTGGTTTTTGTGAACGATACCATCTTTGTTGGCAGCGAAAAGAAAAACCTTGAGGCGTTAAAGAACGCGTTAAGCTGAACCGTTCTTTAATACCGACATCCGCAGGGCCTCAAAGTTTATTGCATTCACTTTAACAAGACCCGGTTTACCGGTGTAGTCAATTGCTGAACTGTAAGTATAATGTTCAGGACTACTAACTATTCCATCGCGGATGGGGTTTTCGTGAATGTACAGTACGCGTTCCTGAAGTTTATATACCTGTTTGAAGTCGATGTATGAGGGATTGGTGCAGGTTTGCCACAATTGAAACTTTTCAATTTTTTTAAGGCTGAGACTACAGCTTTCGAACCGTTGTAACATCCACGACCGGCGCAGATCGGGTTCAATATCAATAGCCTCCAGTATTTTAGTGGTAGTATATCTTTTAAACTCCTTTTCTATCATAGCCAGGCCCGAACCATCCTGTGCCCGCGCCAGTAAATGCATATGATTGGTCATTAAGACCCAGGCATATATCGTGAACTTTTTTGTTTCAACACAGTAGTTTAATGCGTCAACAACGATCTGTTTATAAGTAGGTCTTATAAACACATCAATCCAATCAACTACATTAAATGTCAGATAAGAACAATCCTGCTGATTCAGACTTTGGTTTTTGTTTTTATTGATCATAGGAGCATTGATTTATCAAGGATCATTAATAAATAAGTTAACGAATAATAAAAACCATGCTGTTGATTTGGCTCCGGGCGCGGAATTGCTAACAATCAGACCGAAATATTATAGCAGTGACAAGGAGGTGTAAGATACTAAATGTTGTTTATAAAACGGCTGTATGTTAATGCCTGTTGAGGAATAATAATAGATTATTAATGATATTGATTTTTTTACAACTGCTTTAACGATATCGCCTGAACTTAATGGCGTTTGACCGGACAGGCATAAAAAGAGAATACCCCGCCAATTTATGTGTTTTAAATTGACCGGTATTCCTTTGCAGGCAAATGTGGGTGAACGGAGTTTACGGAATGCTATAGCCAGGGCGCCAGCTTAACCCGTTGCTGGGGATGGGCACTGCTATAAAAATAGTGATGGGGATCATCTACCAGCCGGGTGGTTACCGGCATGTTCACTACTGTTGATACATGATGCGTAAACAACTCGTTGCTGTCCAAAACAACGGGATGGTTACCAAATTGCCAGAAGTGATGTTCCGCATCCTGCTGATACCGGTTGCTGTAATAGCTGAACAATCGCATCATCCATTCCTTACGTTTTTCCCCTGGATTTTCTGCAATTGATTTCAACACCTGTTTAGCAGTGCCATTTTTAAACTCCCTTAAAATTGTAGAGATGTGTTTTTTCTTTGAAGAAGCAATAAGCGTAATGTAGCTGGGCATTAACACGTATTCATAAACATGCAGGTTTTTAGTGTCAATACAATGGTTTAGGTTGTCAATTAAAATTTCACAATAAGAGTGGCAGGTGAAAACGTCTATCCAGCCAGACACACTTAAGGTTACGTAATAAGAGCCGAAGGGTGGGGGTTTTTCGTACATTCATATAAGGTAGTAAAGTTTTCGGATTTTATCATGCTACGGTAAGTTCTTTCGGGGAAATTAATTTTATTTTGATACGGATCAACTATTACCCATTCCTTTTCAATGACTTAACCCCACAAAAATCGGTTTTTCACTTTGTTGCCGCGGGTTAGCGTTACCTCGCTTACTTGTCGAGCCGGTTCGTACTTCGTCGACGAAACTCTTTAATCCCGCTTACATGTTTTTGTCTACAGTTATCAGCGTTCTGACATAGCGGGTGATCATATCAGCCACTTTACCTATTACCAGGCTTACGTGTGTCATAGATTTACGGGGTTCTCCAAATTTTTATATACAGTAAAGCACTTAGTCATGAAAAAACAATTAATGGTATCACTGATTGCCTGTCTGCTGTTGCAGGCGAGCACATTTGCACAGAGTAAGGGTTCTCCCGAAGGAGTATCTGAAAAGGGGTGGTGGGTGATTGAAACCAACGTTCACACGCCCAAAAAGAACATCGTATATTTTTATAACAACGATGGCATACTGGTTTATAAAGAAAAGATCGAAGGCATACGCATCAACCCCTCGCGCAAAACTACCCGGGTTCAATTGAAACAGGTACTGGAGTCGGCGGTAGTTACCTGGGAGCAAAAACATACCCTCCAGGAAGATCAGGAATTGGTAGCGAATAGCCTCCGGAAAAAATAGCTTCCCGCCACACCCCAATCACTTTTGTCGACGAAAAAAAGCAGTACAGCGATATTAACACGGTGTGGCATCGATTTAAGCGGAACGAAATGTAATTTTAGGGAAATGCAACCCACCGAAAAATATCCTTTTATCTTTTCTGATGAACGCAAGTACCGCATAAGGCGGCATTTGGCATTTTGGACGTTTTGGTGGATCACGCAGGGCATACTGTATTCGGTAATTGGCTATACCGGCAAACCGGCCTACCTGATACGCCTGTCGAACTCCATAACAGAGTCGTTCTTTTACATGATCGCCCATATTGCCCTGGCGTATGCCCTCATGTATTTTGTAATTCCGCGTTACCTGTTAAAACAGAAATACTGGCTTACGGCCATGTGGGTGTTGATCTGTTTTCAGGGCGCCGCAGTTATATCTACGATCCTGTCGGCTACTATTATTCCCGAAATCGAAGAATGGTTTCTGCACACACCTGCCAGCGTGAACTCTTTACGAATGCGGGCAGCAGCGAGGGTACACCTGTCGTTGATGGCGGGTTTGCGGGGCGGTATTACCATCGGGGGTATTGCCGCTTCCATTAAATTAATGAAACACTGGTATGTGAAGGAACAACGCAACCTGCAATTACAAAAAGAAAATGTGGAGGCGCAACTGCAATTGCTAAAAGCCCAGGTGCATCCGCATTTTTTATTCAATACCCTTAATAACATTTACTCCCATACGCAGAATACGGCGCCGGTGGCTTCACAACTGGTAATGGGCTTGTCGGATATGCTGCGGTTTATGTTGTATGAATGCAACCAGCCGCAGGTGCCCTTATCAAAAGAATTAAAAATGATCCAGGATTATATTTCCCTGGAACAAATCCGCTACGACGACCAGCTGGATGTGCATGTTGACCTGCCGGCCAATACCGATAACCTGTCGATTGCTCCGTTGTTACTGTTGCCATTGGTTGAAAACTGTTTTAAACACGGCACCAGCCGCATGATTGAACAACCCTGGCTGAACATGCAGGTGACCCTGGAAGGCGAAAGGATGTTTGTAAAGCTCATGAACGGCAAGGCAAATGAAGCAGCCAATAACAATCATAAAGGCATTGGTATTTTAAACGTTCGCAAACGCCTGAGCCTGTTATACGCAGGCAAATACGAATTGTCGATCACCGATGAAGAGGAAGTGTTTATCGTAAACCTTTGGATACAATTAGACAGAATGCCATTGATCAAAAAAGAAAGCGGCGCTTTTAAGTTAACCTACCATGAATGAAACCCAAACCATACGGTGCCTGATCGTAGATGATGAACCGCCTGCCCGCGAGATCATTCGCCGCTATGTTCAGGAAATTCCTACGCTGCAGTTGATGGGCGAATGCGCCAACGCCATCCAGGTGCTGACCATTTTACAACAGCAACCCATCGATCTGTTATTTCTCGATATCCGGATGCCGCAATTAAACGGTACCGATTTCATAAAAACATTGAAGACCCCGCCCAAGGTTATTTTTACCACGGCTTTTTCTGAGTATGCGTTGGAAGGGTATGAGCTGGATGTGGTGGATTACCTGATGAAACCCATTCGCTTCGATCGTTTTTTGAAAGCTGTGAATAAAGCATACCCGTTGAATAACGCTTCTGCTGTATTAAAACCGGTGATACCTAATGTTGTAGAGGAAAAGAAAAACGAAAGCTTCGTGTATTTTCGCGCCGATCGCAAAATGGTAAAGGTGATGCTGGATGATATTTTATACATCGAAAGCATGAAAGATTACATTAAAGTACACACTGTGCAAGGCGTTATCATTACCAAACAATCCATCAGCTCGGTGGAGGCCATGTTGCCGGGGAAATTATTTGTTCGCACTCACCGGTCATTTATCGTTTCCATCAATAAAATAAGATCCTTCACGAACGAACTGGTCGAAATAGATAAAACCGATATTCCCATCGGTAAATTATTCCGGAACGGGGTAATGAAAGTGTTCTCGCCCTGATCGGAGTCGAAGTGTAAAATCGAGTAGGTGGCGTAGGATTAGTTCCTACGCCGACCTCTCCCACCACCGTACGTACCGTTCGGTATACGGCGGTTCCCTAATTTAGTAAACGCGCATTCAGGTAACAGTCCGTGAAGAATAGAAAGCCCGCATCTCTCAACCGGGTGTTAGTGGCTGTCGTGGACAGTATCCAACTGTTGGCGGTGTGCCAGTAACCCTTCCGGGTGTTAGCATGTTGCCATGCCTTGTATTGCGGGATGCCTAATTTTAC
>NZ_JBJMLX010000256.1:0-6341 GCF_045805085.1 Niastella sp. | reverse complement strand
TCAGGCTCATTTTTTAAAATACGTTCTTTATCAAAGATATAGCTGTCTAGCGGATTAGTAGGTTTAACGAACGATTGTTAGCAATTTATTTGACAGCCCGGAACTTTATTTGTTTATTTGCGGCTCAAAAATACTGATTATGGTAGAAGCTTATAGTATTCCGGTTACAAATAATGAGCGTAGCCGGTTACAGGGTGTTACGCTCGAAAACATTCCTTTTGGAAGAACATTTACCGATCACATGCTGGAGGCGGATTTTGAAAACGGCGAATGGAAGAACGTGGAGATCAAGCCGTACCAGCCGTTGGTGGTAAGCCCGTCATTGGCGGCCATTCATTACGGCCAGTCTATATTCGAAGGCATTAAAGCCTATAAGAACGAAGCCGGGGAAGCTTACATATTCAGACCTTACGATAATTTTAAACGGTTCAATTTTTCAGCCGCCCGCATGGAAATGCCCGAGGTGCCTGAAGAGATCTTTATAGAAGGCATGCGCAAGCTCGTAGAAATGGATAAGAACTGGATCCCGGCGCTGAAAGACCATAGCCTGTATATTCGTCCATTCATGTTCTCAGCCGATGAAATGATCGGCGTACGGCCTTCGGAAACCTATAAATTCATGATCATCCTGGCGCCTACCGGTCCGTATTACAGCGCGCCCATGCGGATATATGTTGAAGAAAAATATACCCGGGCCGCACCCGGTGGGGTAGGGCAGGCCAAGGCGGCCGGTAACTATGGTTCCAGCATGTATGTAACCGCTCAGGCAAAGAAAAAAGGGTATGACCAGGTTTTATGGACAGACGTTTATGAGCACAAATATGTGCAGGAGATAGGCACCATGAATGTGTTCTTTGTAATTGGTAATAAGGCATATACGCCCGATCTGAGTTCCGGCACCATCCTGGCCGGCGTTACCCGCGACAGCGTAATGACCATCCTGGAGGAAATGGGCCTGAAAGTAGAAGAACAACCCATTTCTGTAGATATGCTTATGGATGCGTACCAGGCCGGGGAGCTGCGCGAGGTGTTTGGCACCGGTACGGCCGCCACGGTTTCACTGATCCGCGAGCTGCGATATAAAGATTTTGTCATGTCTTTCGATACCACCAAATGGACAGTTACCCCGGAAATTAAAAGCCGCCTGGATAACATTCGCGAAGGCCGGGTTACCGATAATCACGGGTGGATGTTCAAAGTCTGAGGTATTTTACGAGGGAAAAACGCTGTTTTTCAATTTATTTTGCACACTTTAGGCACATAAGCAGGATTGTCCTGAAAATTGGACTCAATTTTTTTGGTTATAAAATTAATCCGCTTACCTTTGCCGTCCCAAAATCAAAAGGTTAAGAATGCCTACTATACAACAATTGGTAAGAAAAGGAAGAGAAATCATCAAGGCTAAAAGCAAGTCAAGAGCATTAGACTCCTGTCCCTTCCGTCGTGGTGTGTGCACCCGTGTTTATACAACCACTCCTAAAAAGCCTAACTCGGCTTTGCGTAAAGTGGCCAAAGTGCGTTTAACAAACAAAGTAGAGGTTATCGCCTACATTCCAGGTGAAGGACACAACCTGCAGGAGCACTCAATCGTGCTGGTGCGCGGTGGTCGTGTAAAGGATTTGCCAGGTGTACGTTACCATATCGTACGCGGTAGCCTTGATACTGCCGGTGTTAAAGACCGTAAACAAAGCCGTTCCAAATACGGAACTAAAAAGGAAAAGGCTAAAAAATAATTTAGACAGCTCTACAAATTTTTATAAATGAGGAAGACAAAAGTCAAAAAGATTCCCTTAGCGCCTGATGCCAGGTACAATGATTTGATGGTAACTCGTTTTATCAACAACCTCATGTGGGAAGGTAAAAAGAATACAGCTTTCAATATATTCTATACTGCATTGGACCGTGTTGCTAAAACAACCGGTGAAAATGGGTATGAAGTATGGAAAAAAGCACTGAGCAACGTTACGCCTGCTGTAGAAGTACGCAGCCGTAGAATTGGTGGTGCCACATTCCAGATCCCAGCCGAAGTTCGTGTTGATAGAAAGGTTTCTCTCAGCATGAAGTGGTTGATCCGCTATAGCCGTGAAAGAAACGGTCGTAGCATGGCTGAAAAACTGGCTAACGAGATCGTTGCTGCCAGCAAAGGTGAAGGCGGTGCTTTCAAAAAGAAAGAAGATACTCACCGTATGGCTGAAGCCAACAAGGCTTTTGCTCACTTCCGCGTATAACACGTTAAGTATATCTTACCATATATACCCACCAGTTTCCTGGTGGGTTTTTTTGCGTTGTCTGAACTGGGATGTGTAGGATGAGTGGGATTTATGGGATGGTACCTGAATGGTAGCATAATGGTATCGGAATGGCCTGGGTATTGTCTGAGGATGCTCTGGAGACTGTACTGGAACCCTAGTCCATATGACCACTCTTAGACAACTCTCTGACCACTCCCTGACCACTCTTAGACAACTCCCTGAGCATTCCGCTACTGCACCATCACCTTGCCGGTAAATTCCTTCTTCCCATTCTTCTTTATTATCACAAAATAAACACCGCTTTTAAGTCCGTATAGGGGGATCGTTTCAACCGTTTGCTGCATCCGGTATTGTAATACCTGTTGCCCCAGTGTGTTGTACAGTAACAAATAGGTGTTTTGAGGCTCTTCCCGGGTAAGCACCGATAAGTAACCTGTTGCTTTTACCGGGTTAGGGAAAATAAGATAGCTGGTAGTGAGGAAGTAATAGATGCTTTGGGGATTACTGTATATCACCATCCCATTGTTGAGCTCTATTTTAACCCTGTAGGTATTTACACCGTCTGTCAGGTTCTTGTCGGCCCATTCAAAATAAAGTGTTGTTCCTGGTTGAAAACTTTGCAAAGGTTCATACCCGCTCCTGGTAAGCTTCTCAAACGTTATTCGTTGAACATTCAGGGTAGTGCCGATCTCGGCCATCAGCTCACCGGTATTTCCATTATCGAGGTCAACCAAAAAATTCTTCAGGTAACAGTCAACCCCCTGCATTTGATAGTTGATGGTGTACGCCTTCAGGCCGGGACGATCGGGGGTGACCATCGGTGCAACGGTGTACCACAAAAAATTACCCGGCTGGCGAATGATGATGCTGGTGTCGGAAGAAGTGGTAACAGGCTCCAGGTACTTTTGTCCCAGGCGAAATACCCGGTAGCTATTGATGCCGGGGATGCGGTCCCAGAACAGCATGGCAGAATCGGGACAATTAAATCCTACATGAATGGGTAATACCGGCGAAATAGTGAATGTGTCGGACGTAAACACCTGTCCATTGATGGTCATTCGTAACAGGGCAATGCTGCAGGTATCGGGTACATGCCAGTAGCTACTGCCTTGAGACAGGACAGTGGAATTATCTATGGTTTGCCAGCTGGCGCCTTTGTTAAGACTGTATTCCAGCGAGCCGGTATTGGTATTGAAAGTCGATGACCAGCGCAACAGGTTGTCTATACCACTTTGGGCATAATCCACAGCTGTAGGAAATTGCCATTGAAACTGATCGGCTGCATCGGTTTGCCAGGCAATGGAGAAGGGCTGATTACCACCGGAAGTAATAGAGGACCCCCTGACCCGAATGGTATAGGTGCCGGAAATGGGGTTGTCGATCGTGATCAGCTCAACCGTATTCAGGTTATCTTTTTTTCGCACGGCTGGTTTTAACAGGGAGTCGATGATAGGGGCCGGGCTGAGCACCCAGGGTTGCCAAACCTGCAGGTTGTTATCAACCAGCTCCAGGTCCAGGTCGTTCACCAATGCTTTGGGCGCGTTGGCGGTGGCAGCCGGGTCCATCCAGCACAGGGTGACCTTTACCTGCCGGGTATTGGCAGGCACGTTTATGGTAAAGGTTTGCGTGGCGCCTGGTGCCGCCGAACCAGAAAAGTATTGTTCCTTCACCAACTCCTGCAGGGCCTGGTAAGCGTTCAGGCTACCATAACCCGACTGATAATCGGGTCCTTTTGTACCCCGGTCATCGGCGCTATTAATTAAAGCTGCTTTTACCAGTGAGGCGGGTGGGAGGGCGCCGCCATGTTTTTCCCTGTAATACTGCTGAAGCAAAAGCACGGTGCCTGAGGTATGGGCGGCTGCGCCGGATGTTCCATCTTCACCAAATGCAATCAGTTCGGGTTTTATCCGTCCATCATAAGCCGGCCCGCGGGAACTGAGAAAGGCCACATTCCCAAACGAATCGGTAGCACCCACCGTTATGATGTTCTTGGCCATTTTAAAACTGCCGGTAAGGTTGGCCATATTGTTGATGCCTGCGTATGGACCATTGCTAACGAGGTTACCCGAATTACCTGATGAAAAAACATGCAGCAGTCCGGGATTATTAATAATACTGGCGTCGTAGGCGGCCGCATCGGCCCCATAATAATTTTCAATACCAGTTCCATAAGAATGGTTCTGTACCGAAATGCCGTATTGTTTATACACATTATCGGCATCGGGTAACAGGCTGGAGAAGTTCGAGGAGATGAGGGAGGCGGCTGACGCAACTCCGCTGCCGGTATAAAAAGAGTTTTCTCCGCCTGCAATGATGGTACACATGTACGAAGCATGTGAAGTAATGAGGTTAGCCGAGAGTGGGGTAGAAATATACCGCGCTTTATAATCGATGTCGGTAGTATCGGGTTTGTTTTCTTTTACCGATGCCACCATATTGGCGCCGGTTAACAGGGGGTACTGGCTGTGCACCAGGTTGATGGTGTTAAGGCTGTTATCGAAGGTGCCTACCGCCAGTTCTTCATGCGGAATACGGGGTATATCCACAAACCGTACAAAAGGTTGGTTCAACACAAATGAATCGAGGAGGGGGCCACTGGCTGAAACCACCAGCAGGCCACCAGCTTGTTCCTGGAGAATTTGAACAGGTAACTGTTTTGTACGAAAGTAGTTTTTGGCAGAATCGATGTTGGATGTAACAATCCAGAACACCTGTTCTTTTTTATCGGTGAACAACCGCCTGTTGTTTTGTAAAACAGGCGATAGTTTGCGGTTGACCGGAACTATAGCACGTTGCGCCTGTACTATCAGTACGGTGAATGAAAGGATAAGCAGCAGAAGCCCGGTTCGTTTCATGATACAATCTACAAAATTTGTGAATGATGGCGCCACACGGATCAATAATTTCGCCTAACCCTCCTGGACATACTAAATTTGACTGAAAACAATTTTTTAATAAGCTGTCTAAACGCCAATGATTTATAAATAAAAGTGCTTCTTCTGCAACGGCGTTGCTTAAATTACCTGAAAGTTATGTTATGAAATTTATTAAATTGAAGGAACCATCAATTTGTAAACTATTTAAACAAAACACTTATGAGAAAAATTTTTCAGGGGGCTGTGGTATTCACAGCCTGTGTTGTATTATTCTCCTGCCGAAAAAATGCTGCCAGTGAACAAACAGCCGCTCCCTCCGATGAAGCCCTGAGTAAAATTTATGCACTTGGATTTAGTAATAAAAATGTATCCCTGGATGAGGATGGGAATTATATAGTGGAAGGGGATATTGCGTTAAGCGAAGCCGATCTGAATGCCGTGCCTGATATGCAGTTTTTACGGATAGGCAGTGCTGAACAGTATCGTACCTATAATCTGGTGACCCGCCTGCCGCGCGTTATTACGGTTAGCATGGATCCAAAAATGCCTTCCCCTTATATAGCTGCCCTGGATGAGGCGCTTGGCCGTTACAATGCCGAAAAGCTGTTGATCACCTTTCAGCGGGTATCTTCAGGTGGCAATATTGCTATAGTAAAAGGGAATGGGAGTTACCTTGCCTCTTCAGGTTTCCCTACCAGTACCGGCAATCCTTACAACCAGGTAAAGGTGAATACAAGGGCTATCGGCAATCAGCCACAGGCTACGGTAGCCTCCATACTGGCGCATGAAATAGGGCATTGCATAGGATTCCGTCATACCGATTATATGGACCGCTCGTACAGTTGTGGCGGCCAGACAGTAAATGAAGGCGCTTCTACCATAGGAGCGGTATTTATTCCGGGCACCAACCCCAATCCGGATCCCAACTCATTTATGTTGTCGTGCATTGGTTCCGGCGAGGACAGGCCGTTCAATGCGAATGATAAAACGGCTTTAGCTTATTTGTATTAAGGCAGATGCTAATTCGTTGTACTAACCCTCTTGTATAAATGATTTTAGTAATCCCTGAAAAAACTTTTCCACAATAACGGTGACCCATACCGTGAATTGGGTAAAAAAGCGGTGTTATAATGGTGCTTCTGCAACGCCGTTGCCATTTTGCGCGGGTGTGTCTCTGGATAATTTCGGTAAATTGATAGGGTATCACGTGCAG
>NZ_JBJMLX010000255.1:0-3730 GCF_045805085.1 Niastella sp. | reverse complement strand
TATGGGTCCTGGTACAACTTCCATCAGTAAATTAATGATTGCTTTAGTCGTAAGCCTGGGTATCATAATTCTTTTGCGTGCTGTACGCCATCGTACTTTCCTTCAGGCTAAAGCGCTCAATGGATTAAAAAATGACCATGATCTGCAGGTGTTTCTGGGACTATTATTATCGCTTGGATTCGGGGTGTTGGCAGATATGGCTGGTTTAAGCAGCGCTATTGGTAGCTTTGTTGCAGGATTGTGTATTGGTAGAACAGTAGCCTTTGACTGGCTTGAGCATGCATTAAAACCATTCAGGATCTTTTTTGTAGCGCTCTTTTTTATGTCAATTGGTTTACAATTCGATATTAAATATTTATTTGAACATGGAGGTATTATAATAGGTGGGGCATTACTGGTATTAATCAGTAACTCTGCTTTGTCCGCTATTGTTTTCCGCTTATTGGGATATAACTGGCGACAAAGCCTGTATGCAGGTGCATTGCTTGCGCATACGGGCGAATTCGGGTTGCTTGCCTGTTCACTGGCATATAATCTGCATGTTATAGACAATATATTTTACAAAACTACCATTGCTATAACCGGAACTACCCTGATCTTGTCTGCTTCCTGGATCAATGTCCTGAAACTATTTTCTCAGGCGTTCTATAGAAAGAATAGATCTTTACCAGGTTTTTAACACCCTTAGCGCAGCAGAATCAATAATGGCTCTCCTGTGCCGCTGTACGAACAAACAGGGAGGGATAATCTACCACAAATCCTGATCTGTCTACCTGGATGTTTGCTTCAAAGTCGTTAGGAATATTCTCGTAATGATATTCAGTGGCCGACAGGCAGGTGTATTTCTGGCTAACCGGCATGATCTGCATGTCCAGCAGATCAAAATACAATACCTGTATTTCCCTGGTTTCACGGGGCTTTAATTGCAGCCGGCGAATAGGCAACGTATTAGTGAAAGGGGTGACCCGGATATCGATGTCAATACAATCTTTGAAGCGCGACAATGGTTGACCTGCATTTGTCCAGTTACCTTTTCCATCGCTTTCGTAGCTGATCGTTTGGGTTTGGTTGCTGTGCTGGCTAATGATCTCAACAAATACAGTTTCCCAGTGAATGTTTGTTTTGATATGATATGCTACTTTGTAGATCTTTTCTTCGTAATGGCCAATGATGATGGAAGATATGTCAACGCCGGATATGCTTTCCCTGATCAAACAATTTTCCAGGGAATGGTATTCGCGACCTGTCCACAGTATGTTGGTTTGCATGGTAGCAAATTACAGTTTTAATTATATGTAGCTGGCCTGGCATATAAAATGATGAGTAATTTAATCTGGCCGGGCTAAAAAAAACTAATTTTATAACAATTCTTTAGTTCTTTGCTCGTCTTACTAAATAGAATAAGTAAACATGAAAACAAAAGGTGGTGCACCCCCGGCAAAGCCAAAGATAAATGCGCTGGTTTTGGGATATAAGAAACTGATTGCGCTGTTAAGTTTTTTTACCATCAGCGCCAGCCTGTTGGGGTTATTGATCCCAAAGATCATTGCAAGGGCGATAGACTCATATGCGCAGGCACATACGATAAAGGAACAGTTATTGTGGGAATTTGCTATCGTTACCTTCCTGGTGTTTATTTTCACCTACCTGCAGTCGGTGGTGCAATCCTATGCATCTGAAGTGGTGGCCAGGGACCTGCGGCAAAAACTGGCAGAAAAGATCGCATTACAGAACTATTCATATGTTATGGAAGTGTCGCCGGCACGTTTACTCACCAATCTCACCTCCGATGTAGATGCTGTTAAACTGTATGTTGGCATGGCGATAGGTAACCTCATTTCTTCTTACTGTTTGCTCATAGGCGCCAGTATTTTATTATTGTTAACCAACTGGAAGCTGGCATTGGTGGTGCTGGCGCTGATCTCTGTTATCTGGGTGGCCCGTACGATCATCATGAAAAAGATCAGGCAATTCTTCAGGGAAATACAGGGCATTATTGATTGGTTGAACAAAGTGATCAATGAAAGCATCCTGGGCGCCGCGCTTATTCGGGTGTTGAATACCCAGCACCAGGAAAACAATAAATTCATCGAAGCCAATACAAAGGCCCGCAACATCCGGTTAACGATCATCCGGTATTTAGCGATCCTTATTCCGGTCATTACTTTTGTGGCCAGCCTTAGCTCCATGGTGATTCTTTTATTGGGCGGGCATTTTGTGATCGCTGACAGTATGTCGCTGGGCGATTTTTCCGCATTTTATAGTTATATCGGCATTATGATCTTCCCCATTATCATGATCGGTTTTATGGCCAATATCATTGCCCAGTCTTCGGCTTCGTATGAACGCGTGTCTGCGCTTTTGTCGGCAGAAGGTCCCCAAAAAGCAGGCACACTGCCCATTCAATTAACCGGATCGGTGCAGTTGGCTGATATCACCCTTCGGTTTGGTGAAAAGAAAGTGCTGAAGGAGATCTCATTGGCTATACAACCTGGCACCAGGACAGCCATTATTGGACCCACAGCAGCGGGGAAAACACAATTGTTGTATGTAATGAGCGGTCTGGTACAACCGCTGCAGGGCAGGGTACTGTACAATGGCGTATCACTCGAAGAGATCGATAAACAAATGTTTCACCGCCAAATGGGCTTTGTGTTCCAGGATAGTGTGATCTTCAATATGACCATTAAGGAGAATATCGCTTTCGCTGAAGACATCACCCTGGAAGACATGCAGAAGGCCATTCGCGCGGCAGAGTTGACAGATTTTATTGAGTCGCTGCCCGATAAACTGGAAACTGTTATCTCTGAGCGCGGACTGAATTTATCGGGCGGTCAAAAACAGCGCATTATGCTGGCCCGTGCATTAGCCCTGAATCCTAAAGTGCTGTTGTTGGATGATTTTACCGCGCGGGTAGATGCGCAAACCGAAAAAAGGATCCTGGAAAATGTAAGTAGGCTGTACCCGGGCATCACGCTGATCTCGGTTACCCAGAAGATCTCATCTGTTACCGATTACGACCAGTGTGTATTGCTGATGGAAGGGGAAATTATCGCTTCAGGAACACATGCGCAATTGCTTCAACACTCACCGGAATATAATCAACTGTTCGAATCACAAAAGAGTACCAGCCAGTATGAATTACCAGCTTAAAACAGGAACAAGCAAACCATTTGCTGCGTTAAGAAAATTAATGCCTATTATAAAAGGCGAGCGAAAGATCATGTCTGTGGCTTTTGTGGCATTGCTCGCCAATACGCTCACCTCCCTGGTGGTGCCGATCATTATTGCCCATACCATCAATACGGCTATTATTTCAAAAGATTTTCCTGGTGTTGTAAGAGCCTCTATGCTGGTATTTGCGCTGTACCTGGTGGGGTTTATTGCCAGTTATTTTCAAACCAGGTGGATGGGGGCTGTTGGTCAGCATATATTGTTTTCGCTGCGCAACCAGTTGTTCTCGAAACTGCAGTCGCTGCCGGTTGCCTTTTTCAGCCAGAACAAGGCCGGAGACCTGATCTCACGCATCAACAACGATACTGATAAACTGAACCAGTTTTTTTCACAGGGTTTGCTGCAATTCGTAGGCAGTCTGTTTATGATGATCGGCGCCGCTGTTTTTATTCTGGCTGTGAACATAAAGCTGGGGTTGGCCGCATTGGCGCCTGCCGCGATCGTTTTGCTTTTTACAAAACTCATTTCGCCCTGGATCAAAAAAAGAAATGCCGCC
>NZ_JBJMLX010000254.1:0-38085 GCF_045805085.1 Niastella sp. | reverse complement strand
TGAGTAACCCTGTTTTCTTATTGTAGATACTCCGAGTTCACGGTAAAAATTATTGAAGTGAAAAAATATGATGTCAACGAGGAAAGAATAGAGTGATTATTCAGCGTTTACTTTTAACTACTTCAATGTGTGATTTTGGTAGTTCGGCTACCATTATATACCCTAAGGAAGGTAATAACACCCTTACCGTTTTATCAAGCACTTCAATCACTTTACCTTCCTGTTCAATAAATATCCCATACTTTACGCGTATGGTATCGTTAATGCTTACGTCAAATTTTTCAAGCCGTACATTGATGTGGTCGATAAGGAAGTTTTTGATGAGGTCAATTTCTGAGTCCCGGATCACAGCGGGTTTGCCCATACAGCTTACGTAATTGAGCACGCCTTCAGTTTGCAGTACAGGTATTCGTTCTTTATTAGTTAACCTTACAAATACATAGCAGGTGAATAGGGGCTCGTGGATAATTTTTTTTCGATCGCTCCATTGCCGCTCTACCCGGTTAAGCGGACAATAGTTCTCAATTTTTTTTCGCGTCAAAAGATCAGCGACCTTTTTTTCCCATCTGGCATGTGTATATACAGCATACCAATTCTTTGCCGGTTCCATAAAGTAATAATTTTGTGAAGGTTGTACGCTATAAATACTTATAACGTTTTATCGGGGCTCTTTCGGTCATACATAAGGCTTCGCCTATCTTGATCCCATTGCTACCTGGGATATAGATATAGTTATTTTTATTCCTTTTTACAAGGAATGGTAAATGATGCTATTACGGCATCGAATATGTGAAAAGCGTGTATTGGATAATGGACACGGAATGGAATGGTACAGAGCGCAGGATATTTAATTAATACAGATATATTGGAAGAACAGTAGATGCACTTATAACGTCACTCTATAGTTAAGAGTGAAAAAAAGGCTTCGCCAATCATATTCCCATGCCGGGAATTGATAAATTACACTTATGTATTAGTTTGCGATAATGGATATTTGGATCAATAGCGGGTAAGGGAAATATTAGTACGAAATGCGGATGTTGGATAGAAGATAGATCAATACGCAGGAAGGCTAGAAATCAAGACCGCTTTTATGTCTGGGATCAATAATTGTGAATCCCTTTCTTTAATCTTAAAGTAAATTTAATGGTATTTATTCAATACTCCAGCAAAAAAAATCAAGTTTAATTTGACAATTTTTGTGACTTGTCGTCGCAGAAACATTAAGCTACTTATTTTATACACTGAATCAAATGAATGTAAAAAAGAACAGGCAAAAGACTGATTTATATCAGCCTTTTGCCTGTTGCATTGTCCGCCGTTCGCGTGTCGTTGAAGCTTTAGCGAAGACGCAAGTAGGGCCATTGTCATCAACGCTACTTTTTCAATAATTTCTTTGTTACTATTTTACCGTTATACACCATCTTCAAGAGGTAAGTGCCTGGCGGTATGGAATGTGAAGCAAAGGTTGTTTGGTGGTTACCCGCCTGCAACCAGCTATTCACCAACACCGCAACCTGTTTGCCTGTGATATCATACACTGTTAATTGAGCAGGACCAGCTGCTGGCAAAGAAAAACTAATAGTACTGCTTCCGCTGAATGGATTAGGATAGCAGTCCAATGCTACTTTCATGAGGTTAGCAACAGCCGGTTTTGCCGGCGACCCGGTTATGGTTCTATTAGCGCCTGAGCTGGTTTGTATTTTTACCTCGGTATAACTGTTCCAGGCATTTACACTATTGCCATGCCCAACAATGCGAACATATTTCGCTGTGCGCGGCGTAAAGGTGAATGTTTGCAGGTTCAACGATGTGCCGCTGCTTACCAGGCCCGAAGCCGCGGTGGTCCAGTTGTTGCCATCGCTGCCAGTTAAAATATCAAAAGAAGAAGAACGGGTATTGCCCTGGTAAAAGGCGATCTGCACACCGGTGACAGTAGCTTCATTGTTCAGGCAAAACTGTATCCATTGCTCGTCGCCATTGGCCGACCAGCGGGTGTTGAGGTTATTGTCAAGCACATTGGCTGGAACATTGCCATCGTCGGCGCTGGCAGTCACTGGTTGGCATGCAGGTGGATTACTGCCATCTGTAATAACTGATAACTGCGGCGGATTAGTACCTGCTTCACTGGAGTTCCACAAGATGCGCGGATCATGGGCCAGTTCACTCTTCAACGCAAAAGCTACTTTTTTGCGGCCTGCGGCCAACTCGGCTTTTACATAATTGGTCACATCCCAGGTATAATAGGTAGCCGCAGCATTGGTTACTGTGGTAGAGGCGAGCGTTGCAACGGAAGTAGCAGGCTTGTTGTTCCAGGTAATGGTGTTTTCCGTCCACGTAGTATTGGCTACGGAGAATACGCCTACCGGCACAGAAGGTACCGTAGTAAGATCTACTTTGCCAAACACCTTTAACACTACAGAAGCGGCATCACCGGTCAGGTTGGTAAGATCGAATAACAGATACGACTCGCGGGCATTGTTCAGTTGTCCGCTCGGCGATACCTTGGTTATAAGCAATGTTGAATCGGTTGTTCCGAATGTAGTACCGGCATTGGTGCCATCGCGCACATACGCATCGTGTACAGGTGTGAAGGTTATGGCAGTTGGCGCCAACTTGAAGTAGGCGGTATACGTAGCGTTGCTGTCTGTGATCGTAATGTTTTGCGAAGCAGCGCCGCCATGCTCCCAATGATCAAACAAGTACGTAGTGCCATTTACCGTTTGCGGCGATATGGCTTCCATGGGTCGTACCATGCCGCTCAATGCAGGCGTGGTATACGGCGTAGTGGCCGGTATATCGTCCAGCCGGATCTGTAAACCTGATGGTACACTGTGCAGGTTTAATGTGGAAAGTACCGGGAATATTTCTACATAGGTAGTATCGGTAGCTCCCTGGGAATCGTGCACTACTAAATACAACCGGTACCAGATGTTGGTTTCGGTATGTCCTTCGGCCGAGATGGGGAATGAACCGTTGGCAGCACCATCGGCAATATCAGGCCCCGGGTGAATATGATTGGCATGATGGAAATCAACCCACCATTCAAAAGCGCTGGCTGGTAAAGCGCCATCTTCCGAATCGGTAGCAGTACCGCTAAAGCTAACTACGGTGCCTGCTCTGAATGGCGCACCGTTTACCGGACTGGTTATGGTGGCAACCGGCGCCGTGTTGGGCGCTGTTACTGTTAACGTTGCATTGTTACTGGTTACCGAACCGGAGTTGTTGCTCACCACCACGCTGTATGTGCCCGCATGTGAAGGTTGTACATTGGTAATGGTGTAGGTAGCCGATGTAGCGCCTGAGATAATAGTTCCATTCTTTCGCCACTGATACGTAGGGGCCGGATTACCTGTAGCGGTAACGCTGAACGTAGCCGTATTACCCTGCGATATAGTAATACTTTGCGGCTGCGTGGTAATTACCGGCGCCTGCGTACCGGTATAAATAATTCTGTACAGGGCGCTGTTATCCCTGCTTAAAAAATACAGGTTGCCATCGGTGCCCTGTTTTATATATACCAGACTGCCGCCCAGGTTGCTGCCAAAGCCACTGCGGGTGGGAGAGGCTACCGAAGGATTGATATTATCGATCCAGGAACCGCAATAATCCAGGAAGAAATAGCGCCCGTTATAAGTGGATGGATAATTACTGATTGCCCCAGTGAAGAAGGTGCCGCCATTAAGCGCGCAACCCTGCCCGGTGGGCGGCGGATCGTCCCTGTTGGTGGCGTACACATAAATGGGATTGGTGTAACCCGTGCATCCACTGGTACACATGCCTTCCTTATCGGGCCAGCCGAAATTTCGTCCGCCTGTTGTAGCGTCATCGATCTCTTCCCAGGTAGCATTGCCTACATCGTCTACAAATAGCTTTCCGCTTACCGGGTCACTTGAAATGGTAAACGGATTTCTTAAGCCATAGGCCCACACCCTGCTGCGGGCAGCACCGCCGGTGAAAGGATTGCCTGCCGGTACGGTTCCGTCGGAATTTATCCGCAGCAATTTACCCAGGTAGCTGTCCAGGTTTTGGGCATTCGAGCCTACCTGGTTTTCGCCCACGGCAACATATAATTTACCATCGTTGCCAAATGTCATACCGCCGCCATTGTGATAAATGGCGTTGAGTGCAGGCAAATCGAGAATAGGCGTTTCACCGCCTGCTACATCGCCCGTCATGGTAAAACGGCTTACTCGGTTATGCGGCCCCGAGGTATGGGTATAATACAGGTAAATGTAGTTATTGGTAGCAAAATTGGGATCAACGGCCAGGCCAATCAATCCCCGCTCGCCGCTGCTGTTTACTGAAAGCGTGATGGCAGGGGTAGATAAGAGACTGCCATTTTTTACAACCCGTAACTGGCCGCTTTGCTGGCAAATAAGAATACGGCCATCGGGCGTGAACGCCATGGCTGTAGGGTTACTTAAAGAGGCAGTTACCTGCACACGTTGAAAATTGGCCGGCAGGGTTTGCCCCTGTGCCTGGGACAACAATATCAATAATGCCATGCACCAACTTAATAGTGCCGGCCATGCTTTGAGGATGTTTGCTTTTCTCATGTGATGGATAAATGGTTTATAGGTAAGTTATTCTTTAAGGCATCTTTTTCCCGGGTTTTATTCTTTCAATAGTTTTCGGATAATGGTCTTACCATTATACAGCAACTTTATCGTGTATACGCCCGATGGTAATTGGTTGGCATTAAACTGGGCTTTGTGACTACCGGCCTGCAACATGCTATTTACCAGTACGGCCACCTGCTTACCGGTAATATCATACACCGCCAGGTTGGTATGTGCCGGTTTGTCGAGGGTAAAACTGATAGTGCTGTTATCCCTGAACGGATTGGGAAAACTGGTCAATCTGCTGGTTAAAGTGGCCGGTATGGTGGCGGTCGTTTCCTGGCGTGCCGAAGAGGTGGTAATACTTAATTGTGGCGCATTGCTGCCGGTTTCTTTTGAATTCCATATTAACTGCCCCTGGGTTTCCTGCTGATCTTTCAGCGCAAATGAGACCTTTGTATGCCCTGCTGCTATTTCGCTTTGAATATAGCTGGTGATATTCCAGTTGTAATACCGGGCAGTAGCATCGGTAACGGTAGCGGTGCCCAGGGCAGTTGCCGCCGACGCCGGTTTATTATTCCAGGTAAGGGCAGCTTCCGTCCAACTGGTGCCGGAAACCGCATAGGCGCCCACTACTATATTAGCGTCCCTGCTATCCTGTGTATGTCCGTTTACTTTTAAGGTAGCGCCGGTAACAGTACCGGTTACAGAAGACAGATCAAAAGTGAGATAGGCTTCGCGATTATTACCGGTTTGGCCGGCGGGCGCTACTTTAGTAACTAATTCGGAAGCATCTGTTGAACCATACGCAGTGCCGGCATTGGATCCATCCCGTACATAAGCATCCTGTTGCGCCGAAAGGTTAACTGATCCGGGATTGCCGGGATTGCTTCCAATGCTGCTGGGACAAAGGCTGGCGCTGCTTTCTGAAATACAAAAATCATTGAACCGCACCTGCTCGTCGCGCAACACATCATCTTTACCGCGGTAAACACCCCATTTGGGCCTGTTGTAGGAAGCGCCTTCGCGCCACATATCGAGGCTGTTGTTGCTATAAGAAAGCAACACAGCGCCATCGCTCACGCGGGTTAAAGTGATCTCAAACGTTCCTGCGCTGCCATCACCGCTTTTGTATTTTACATAAGCTTCCACCCAATTGCCTTTAAAAGGAGCGAGGTCGGCTTCTTTAACAGTGCCCAGGCTGCCGCTCCCTTCACCCGAGCTGTGAATGATCTGGATCTTTTGCGGGTTACCTGCTCTTGGCGTAATTGTTATCAACGGCGCACCGGCATCACCATCGATCGCCTTGATCTGGAATATATGGGTGAACCGGCTGGAAGGAATAAAACCGGCGTCCAGTTTAAACTTCCAGCGATAGTACGCCGTTTGTCCCTGCGTATGCTGCATCTCAGGATTGGAGCCATCACCTCCTTTTATTTCCATCCGGGTGCGGTCTTCATTGGTACAGCGGTCGTCATCGGCAGTAGCATGACTGTGAAATACAAATACATATTTATTAAGCGTATTATCAAACACCTGGGTAACGTGCGGACCAAAAGAAGGGTGTTTGCAGTCAGGATTTTCATTCCCGAAATTTTTTGAAGCTATTACGTCATAAGCGGAACCGGAACCGGTAGCGCTTAAAGTAACCTGTGCATGTAATGGGGAGCTGAAAACAAGCAGGAGTAAAAAAGTAACGGTCATAGCAAACCGTTCAAAATGTAAAAGTTTCATTTTGATAAGGTGTTTTAAGTGTAAAAAAATAAATATTCACAAACAGATACATATGATCTGTTTGGCATCTACGATAAGTGGGTAGGATGTAAGGGGCGTGTAGGGAAAAACCAGTAAAGTGAGTATAGTGGTAATACTAGGAAGATGAATATATCCTACAGATATACTCTGGTGAGTGTATATTTTTCATATGCAGTCGTTTTTGTTAGAAGAAGGCTACTATGAAGTAACTACATTCTTTTGCCAGCTGTTTGCCTGTAATTAGCCGAATGATAAACTATTTTAGCAAAAGTAACATAGTAACGGTAACGGGCAACTACAGCCATCCGGATCGCCGGAATAAATAATAGAGGATACAACAAATGCAGAGGGTAGCAGCCACCACCACCGGATAACCGTAGGTCCATTGCAATTCAGGCATAACTCTGAAATTCATTCCATAATACCCTGCTACCATGGTGGGTACCGCAAAAATAGCAGCCCAGGCGGCGATCTTTCTTGACGTATCATTTTGAGAAATGGAGATCAAAGAAAAATTTGCATCCAAGGCGGTATTCAGCAATTCCCTGGTGTTGTCTACGATCTCATTGATCCGCAGGGCATGGTCGTAAATGTCGCGGAAATAAGGCTGCGTTTCCGGTGAAATATATTTAATATCAAATCGCATCAGGCGGTTACAAATGTCTATGAAGGGCGACACCGCCCGTTTCACTTCCAGCAGGTCTTTCTTTAACTGATATATTTGTTCTGTAGTTTCCCGGCTTGGGTTTTCCTTAAACACCTTGTCTTCGATAGCCTCCAGGGCATCTTCCAGCTGCTCTACTACAGGAAAATACATATCTACTATAAAGTCCATAATGGCATATAAAACAAATCCCTGGCCTTTGCTCAGTAATTCGGGCATGGCCTCACAGCGGGTCCTTACATCAGTATAAGCTACAGAGGATCCATGCCGCACCACCACAATGAAGTTTGTTCCTACAAAAAAATGTGTTTCCCCAAATTGTATATGGCAATCCCTGACCATTTGTACAGTTCTGAGTACAATAAAAAGCGAGTCGCCGTATAATTCCATTTTGGGGCGTTGGTGTGCCCGGTGCGCATCTTCAACGGCCAGATCATGCAACCCGAATTCATTTTGTACCCGCTCCAGAATTTCTTCTGAAGGTTCATACAATCCTATCCATACAAACTGGCTGGGATCTTTCAGCACTTCATGAATTTTATCCAGGCCAATATCTACCCGTTTGTGACCAACCGAGTAGGCTGCGCAGTTGACAATCTCTTTCATATACACATATTTTGAATGTGGCAATAATATATGTACCTGAAAGTTCGTAAATAACCGGTAAATGTCAATGTGATCCTACTGCCTGCTGTTATCTATCATTACTTTCACCTGCTTTGTTTCGGTTCCTATTGTAACTTTTGCAACATATACTCCGGCGGGTTTGTGACTGGTGTTCCAGTAAACGGTTTGTTCACCAGCCTGTTGGTGGGCATTGATTACTTCTTCAATTTGTCCGGTGATGTTGTACATGGCAATATGTACCTGGGCAGGTTTTAATAACCTGTACCGGATAGTAGCCTGTTTACCAGCCACAGGATTGGGATATATCCTGATATTATTTGCGTTGAGGACAGTTTCATCGGCTCTGGTAGCTTCTTTGGCGGTAACTGCTGCCGAGGAAGGTGCGGTGCCATCTCTGAAAGAACGAACCCTTCTCCATTTTACAACAGCTTCATCGGTTGTAAGGGTGCCATAATTACCGTATTTATGGTAATTACTAACTGACTCATTATCGGCGATCTCAGCCTTTTTCACCCCATTGATATAGACAATGATCTTATTGCCCACATTCTCCTGCAGGTGGATGACGTTTACACGCACTTCTTTTCCATAAACCCCGGTGGCCAGTGTTTGTCCTGCGCCCCGTATCGATCCACCACTGGCTGCATATCCACGTATCATCAGTTGAGTGGCCCCATCTGTACTTCCGAATATCTGCATCAGGCTTTCGTCATTCAAAGGCGAATAAAATGTAACATAGCCTTCAAACTGGCGGCTTCCGGTGGAATAATCGTTCTGCAACCTGATTTCGGACCGGTTAGACCGGTTGTCGAGCAGGCGAAAAGTCTCGGTTTCCGTACTGCTGGCGTAACTGTAGTCGGCACAAACGGGACTGCAAACAGATTTAGAGGCTGTCCAATTATAGATTTGCAGACCGTCTTCATTATCCAGGTGAATTTTTTTTGTGGGTGAATATTGCACCCAGCCACTGCCCAGTTGAGCATACATGACAGATGTAGCAGTAAATAAAGTTGTAATCAGGAATAGTGCACGAATAATATAACGTGCTGTTATTAACTCAGGTGAGTGTGTATTTTTCATATTGCAGTCGTTTTTTCGTTAGAAGAAGGTTAGTCTGAAGTAACAACAATATTTTACCTGTTGCATTCAGATTATTAGCGGAGTTGTAAATTATTTTAACATTGGGAAAAAATAGCAACAGCTTGTTGCTGTGTGTTAATGGATTAATGAATTAATTTTGTTTTTTAATTTTTGATCGATGGCAAAAAATCCTTACCTGTCACTATTGCGAACGGCCTGGACCTATGCCCGGCAGGAACGAAAGAAATATATTTTAATATATGCGATGTTCATCCTGGCTAATTTCATTAATGCGCTCGGCCCCATCTGGCTGGGTTGGTTTGTGAACAAGATCCAGCACGATACGCAACGGGTATGGCATTATACGCTCCTGTATGTAGCGGGTTATTTCTGCATCCGTTTTTTTGAATGGAGCCTGCATGGGCCGGCGCGCATTATGGAGCGTAACCTGGCCTTTAATCTCAGCCGGAATTTCCTGCAGGAAAAATATCACCAGGTATTGCATCTGCCGGCCAAATGGCACCAAGACCATCACAGCGGCGCTACCATCAACCGCATTCGAAAAGCCTATGAAGCGCTGCGCGAATTTTTCGATAAGGGGTTCATGTATCTGTACACCCTCACCAAATTCTTTTTCTCGGTAATAGCCATGTTGTATTTCTCTCCGTTGTTTGGCGGCATTGCGGTATTGCTGGGGATACTCGATATTATAATGATCCGCAGGTTTGATAAACCCTTTATAAAAACGCTCGACCAGGTAAATGAAAAGGAGCATGTGGTGTCTTCTACCTTGTTCGATACGCTTTCGAACATCATGACCGTGATTACCCTGCGGCTTGAAAAGAGTATGGAATCGGGGTTGTTGCATAAAGTACAACAGATCCTGGCGCCCTTTCGCAAAAATGCCCTTATCAACGAATGGAAATGGTTTGTGGCGGATATGCTGCTGGCGCTTATTTACTGTATAGTAGTGGGTGGTTTTGTATACCAGAACTGGCAACCGGGTCAAACCTTTTATATTGCCGGTCTGGTTACCTTACTGGGATATGTGACCCAGTTCACCGGCGTATTTCAGAATGTTGCCTGGCAGTATACGGAGGTGGTGCAGTTCAACACCTACATTCAAACCGCCAGCAATATAAGTGAAGCCTATGCGCAACAGCACCGGCCCGAAGAACCGAAGGAATTACCTGTTAACTGGAAAGAAATACAAATAAATCAACTGAGCTTTTCACACCGCGCTACCTACAACGAGGCCTATACGCCGAGCAGCCTGCACCAGTTGAACCTGCGCATCAGACGTGGCGAAAGAATTGCCCTGATAGGGGAGAGCGGTAGCGGTAAAAGTACCCTGTTATCAATACTGCGTGGCTTGTATATGGCAGAAACGGGCGTGAAAGTATCGATAGATGGATCACCATTTGAAATTGATTCCCTGAATGAATCGGTGACCCTGTTTCCGCAGGAACCAGAGATCTTTGAAAATACCATTGCTTATAATATCACGCTGGGATTGCCTTTTCCCGAAGAAGAGATCATGCAGGTATGCGAAAGCGCGCACTTCACCGATGTAGTAATGCAACTGCCCGAAAAGCTGGCATCCGACATCAGGGAGAAGGGCGTGAATTTATCCGGCGGACAAAAGCAACGCCTGGCATTGGCCCGGGGTATACTGGCCGCCCGGGAAAGCGAAGTGATCCTGTTAGATGAACCCACCAGCAGCGTGGACCCAAAAACGGAAGCAATGATCTATGAAAAGCTGTTCAGTGCGTTTGCAGATAAAGCCATTGTTTCTTCCATGCACCGGCTGCATTTGCTAACGCAATTCGATTATATCTATGTATTGCATCATGGCAGAATTGTAGCCGAAGGCAATTTTGAGCATCTGCGAAATAACAGTCCTGCCTTCCAGGAACTGTGGCGGCATCAGCAGGAAACGGGGATGGGTGGTTAGTTCTGAAAAATTTACGCCATTTTGATATCCTAACTTCTTCTCTCCCGCGCACTGATCATTCTTTTTTTTCCTGTGTCGATATCCGCCGAGTCGAGAATGATAAACTGTTTCGTAAAGGCTACATAATACATTCTTGATACGGGTACCTCAACCGGTATGGTTGCCAATTGTACACCATCCCTTTTCACTACATCAATATGATCGGCTGATACTGCAAAAGATCTGTGCACACGTAAAAATTTATTTTCCGGCAACAATTTCATTGCTTCAAGCAATGTTATACGCGCAATGTATGTTTCGTTTGCCGTATACAGTTTGGTATAACTTTTTGCTGCCTCCAGGTAAATGATCTCATCGGGGTTTATTTTTTTTAGCTGCCTGTCCTGCCTGAAAAAGAATGTCTTTTTGTACATGGTACACAGTTATGGGTTCATTGATTAATAAGTAATTGATTAACGAATATACTATTTGTATGCCATGTGTGAACCTGGCCTCATCCATGTGTGAACCATGTGTCAAATGGGGTACTTCTCTAATGAAGCACACATGTTTCACACATGGTTGACACATGGTTTAGGCATTTTTTAAACATACTTACGGTGTGTTTTGCTTTACTATGTCATTCGTCCCGGGTTTTGCTATGGTTCGTCCCAGGTTTTTGCGAACGCCGTTAACTGAAAAAAGGCTATTGCCTATGGTGCATGTCATTCGTCCCATGTTTTTCCGAAGCCCGTCCCATGTTTCGGAAAAGCCCTTTCCATTTCCCTGTATGCAGTCATTTTTGATCTTACTTTTGAGTCGTTAATCGTTGCTGATGATGCTTCGCTTAATGCCAAACGAGAGGAGCGACTTGAATGGTATTCTTCATCAGCGATCATTAACACTGGGTTCTAAACTACATTCGTAAACGCCTAAAAACTCTATATATGGCGAAGATCAAAGACAACTTGCTCGTCCGCGGTGCAAGTGGTAATGTAGGTAAACAATTCGTTTACCGTAAACGCGGAGATAATACGTTCATAACCCGTATGCCTTCAACCGATAAAAGGACAAAGCCTACGCAACAACAGGAAAAGGTACGTGAGCAGTTTCTTGCAGCATCTGGATATGCTACAAGTGCTATTGCTGATCCGAAGATCAAAGCTCAGTATCAGAAGAAGGCAAAGGCAAAATCAGGTGTTACTGCTTATAACGTCGCCTTCAGGGACTTCCTGAAAGCACCGGTGGTGAAGAAAACCGATACGGCAAAATATAACGGTACACCCGGTTCCCCGATCGTTATAACTGCAATAGATGATTTCAGGGTTATTGAAGTTACCGTCAGTATTAAAACCGCCGCAGGTGTATTGGTGGAAGAAGGCAATGCCATGCTGAACCCGCTTCACAGGGATGAATGGATCTACACAGCTACACAAAACAATGCGGCGCTGACCGGTAGTATCATTCTTGCCACGGCGAAAGACCTGCCAGGTAATAAGGGCACAATGGAGACTACTGTTTAATTTTCCAAAGAGTCCCTTTACCCGGGTCATTCAAAACATAGTGCTGAGTTAAACGACGCACATATTGTCCGCCTTTGGCGGATTGCCCGGTCCCGACTTATGTCGGGACCGTTTTTTCCCAACCATTGGTCTACAGGGAATAGGGAATAAGTATTGCTGTTATACCGGAAAGTTGTGGTATGGATTCCCGGTTTGCAGAGTTGTCAGCTGTCGAATTGAGAAGTATGATCCTTGATGAGACGCGAAAATTTATCTTGGCATTACAGTTTGGCTCGGCATTAAGTGATCTCGAAGAAATAAGAGAGCAGATCAAATCACTTAATGATGCGCTTGCAATTAAAGAAAAGGAAGAATTAAAAATAAATCTCTGAGGAAAAATTTACACAATCAAATGTCAAATATACAACCTAAGAAAAGCGTTCAAACATAATTGTCTATTCTTGCAGCAACATCAAAACCGGGTTATTGGAGTGGAAAGTATTTCACTTACAATTTTGCGAAATTCCTCGATGGAGCCGGGTTTATGATAATATTTGAAAGCGCCAGCCTGGTAAGCAGTATTTATTGTGGTAGAATGCCCCGCTGTAGAAAGAATAATGACCGGGATATGATGAAGCTCCAGTTCTCTTTTTATCGATATTAAACAAGTTTGGCCATCCATTTTAGGCATATTCATATCTAACACAATAAGGCATGGCAAATTACTTCCTGCTTTTAAAAATTTAAGCAAATCTTCACAAGTCTGAAACCAGGTGAGTTTAATTGCATCATTTATTTCCCGGAGGATCTCTGAAAAGAAAAAATAATCATCCGGATCATCTTCAGCCAGACATATATGTTGGATCCCTCCCTTCATAGATGGATAAATATGTATTGAAATAAGTGCGGGTCTTTATAGAAATAAAGTCCCGCTTAAATTCGCTGAATAAAACTGTAAAGCGTATGCAATTCATATTCCATTTAAAGCAGGCCTACATCCATAGAAAAAGGGGCTATCGCCCCTTTCGTTTGACTTTTTTATCCTACTGTGAGCTGTTGTTTGCAAACGGCATCGGAACAGCTGTAATTAGCAGCAAAGAAAATTTCTCATTCTGAAATCAGCCTACTCTGCATTACTAACTATATTTCCACGTTTTCGAATGTTAATTTCCTCAACAAGAGCATTAATATTTGCTCCGTGCTGGTCACTTTCTTTTAAACTGCCATTAACAAATGCCTTGGTATATTTTTCTGTTTCCTCTGCCAGCAAGTCAATTAACGTTTGCAAATCCAGTTGCCGGTAATTGTGAGCCATATTTTAAAAACCACAAAAAGTAAACCACTTAATAACAATTTAATGTTATAAGTTGCAGCTTAAGTGTTTGCACTTACAATTAATCAATCCCGACTATCAGCTGTGCCGTTTGTAATTTACAGTCATTGAAATAGATATAATTGATAAATTTTTATCGGTCCATAGTTGTTTTTAATCTGTAATATTTAATTTAGTGTTCCATCGCATGGCGAATGATTCCTTGGTTAGGCCGTATTGTTTCATTGTAAGACCAAATAAGCATGGATTTCCCTGAAAAGGTATTACTTATCGATGATGACGATGAGGAACATTATATTTTTACAGCTGCTTTGAATGAGTGTTGTAAAGGTGTAGAATTGATATATGAGAAGAACGCAAACTCGGCCCTTGCCCGGATGGCAAGTGGTGATGCAGATTCCGTTCCTGACATTGTAATTCTAGACTGGCGCATGCCGCAAATAAGCGGTAAGGAGGCATTGGCCCGCATTCGGAAGCTTCCTCATTACACGCAGATCCCAATCGTTATTTTTACTGGCATCCTTGACCCGGTTCATCTTGAAGAAGGGAAGGAGTTGGGCGCAACATTTTTCCTGGTAAAGCCATTTAACCTCGGGGAACTTCGTAAGAAGCTGGAACACCTCTTTTCACTTGACTGGAGGAATCCAACATCTCCCGGCCAACAGATCTGAATGCCATTCTCCGCCTGATACAACGGGCATCTTATAGTCTTCAGCCAAAATCATCTAAAATCAACGGTTTTGGCTGATAATATTGATTTTGCTCATAAAATACCGCCTGTTTGCTTCTATCTTTGCACTCGCTTTGAAGTATGTTGCCCTTATATTAGTGTTTTTGGGACTGCTGGTACAATCTTTCAGCAAGCTGTTTATTGTGTTGGATTTCCAGCTTAACCGCAGCTACATCGCCCAAAACCTTTGTGTAAACAGGAACAAACCACAAATGCATTGTAATGGGAAATGTCACATGATGAAGGTGATGAAGCAGGAGCAGAAGAAAGACCAGGACAACCCGGAACGCAAAGCTGAAAATAAATTCGAACTCATTTGTGCAGACTACCCGCAAGCAAAACTTACCCCGGCGTTTACCTTTACCGCAATCAGCTATCCACGGATAAAAGAAACCATTTACGCAGGGTTCTTCACTACTTTCTTTCACCCTCCACAGGTATAAGGTTTTATAGTAATGGATTGACCATTCAGTTGATATACTGAGATGGCGAACGCCTGCTGTTTATAATTTTACCAATCTCTTTAAAAAGGCAAATGAAATACCTGATTATTGTAACCCTCGCTATATATTGTACCGGGTGCATGAATACTCCGGCAAAGCCATTAATTGCGCCCGGACAGGCGGTGCAAATCGATTCCATTCCCGGCCAATGTCCATTCCTTACCAAAGATGAAAATGGCAATACCGTCATTAGCTGGGTGCGCATGATAAATGACAGCACTTCTGCATTTTGCTATGCCATTTGTAAAGATGGAAAAACCTTTGGTGCGCCTGTAGTAATACCCGCCAGCAGCAATATTCAACCGCATGGTGAAAACCTGCCCAAGATCATCTTCAAACCCTCACATGAAATAATTGCTTTATGGGGGGCGGCTAATCCGAATCCCAGAAACAAATATTCGGGATTGGTGTATTATGTGCAGTCGTTTGATGAAGGGAAAAGCTGGACGGCCCCTAAGTCGCTTGTTAGTGATACCGCCAGTTACGACCAGCGATATTACGACATCGCTTTATTACCTGATGGCGAAGCGGGTATCGTGTGGCTCGATAACCGGAAAACAATCACAAAAGAAGGATCAGCCCTGTTTTTTGCAACTACTCAGGGTAAGAATGGGTTTGAAAATGCGCGGTTGATCAGTCAGCCCTGCTGCCAGTGCTGCCGTACCGATCTCTTTGTTGATAAAAAAGGAAGTATGCATGTGTTGTACCGGGGTATTATTAATGACAGCATCCGCGATATGGTGCATATGGCGTCCTATGATGCAGGAAAAACTTTTACGGCGCCGGAAAGGATCAGCAATGACAACTGGGTGCTGAATGGCTGCCCGCATACCGGCCCGGCCATGACGGAAAATGCCGATGGATTGCACTTTTCCTGGTTTACGGGCGGAAAGATAAAAGGTTGTTTTTATACCAGGTCAACTGATAATGGAAAGACCTTCGTTCAACATGACAGTGTAAGTTCACAAGGTTCGCATCCCCAACTGGCCTCGTTGTCTAATGGAACGGTGGTGATTGTTTGGGATGAATCGAAAGTGGTTAACAATAAGGTAAGTAAAAAAATAGGCATCCAGGTACGGGACATAGATGGGAAAAGCAAAGGACTTAATTTTTTAACCGCCGATACCTCGTCTGCCAGTTTCCCGGTATTGTCATCATTAAATGATCATCAATCGATGGTAGCCTATACCCTGAATAGCGGTGATCAACCCTATGTAACCTATCAATTGGTGGATATAAATTAAAATAGAACCGATGAAATTAAATGTATTGTTTGCGCTGCTTTTAGTAACGGTATTGTTGGCCTGCAACAACAGCAATCATCCAAAAGCTGTTGAAACCACCCATAAAGATCCAACGATGGCTACCCCAAAAAAGCCTTTTGATGGTGTTGAGTTTGCGAGTAAAATGGACCTGGCCTGTGGAATGCTGCTGACAGCGGGCATACAGGATACCGCTCATTATAAAGGAAAAGTATATGGATTCTGTTCAAAAGAATGTAAAAGCGATTTTCTAAAAACACCGGAAGCTTTTTTAGCATCGAAATACAGGCATTAAGGAATCTGATACCTTTTATAAGAGCTGTCTTAATTGAATAAATCTTCCATAATTACCTCGGCTTGAACACGGCCGGGGTTATCAGCCAAAATGACGAAAATTTAATTAAAATGGCGAGATATCTGAGATTATATCTCGCCAAAATTAACCAAAAAATAGAATTTTGGCGAGATATATGTAAGGCGATTTGTAAGTTATTGACTTTCAACGAAAAGGCCCCGGCATTACCGGGGCCTTTTAAATATATCTCTACTAGATTGAAAAACTAAAAAGTATATCTCAACCCAGCTTGCATTTGGTAACGTGAGCCAAAGAAATCAACTGAATAGGGCTTACCAGGGTTAGCCCAGGTATAGGTTGGGTAAGCGCCAGCTGTAGCAGGAGCTGTTACCTTTAGCCCGGTTGATGCCATTGAGTTGAAAGTATTTGGTGAGAAATATACTTTTCCCCAATTACTGTTCAACAAGTTGGTTAAGTTAACAATGTCATAAGTAAATGTGATCGTATGTACATTCTTTCCAACGGTTAAGTTGAAATCCTGTGCAAGACGAAAGTCCATTGTAGTATTCCAGGGTGTACGTCCGCCATTGCGTTCAGTAAAATCACCACGACGTGTCTTCAGGTACTTGTCGCCATTTACATAGTTGTCAAACGCAGTAGCCATCGTTTGATCAGCAAAGAATTTACCCAGATCTTCAGTTTTTGGAATATATACCAGACTTTGTGATTGACCGGTTCCGTCATACGTTGTGTTGATCAATCCATAAGAGTATGGTACGCCTGAAGCAGCGCTGAAGTACAATGAAAGGGTGGTAATGTACTTCTTGGCATTGTTCCAGTCTAATCTGTAATTAGCAGTAGAAACGATCCTGTGGCGGGTATCGAAGTTAGAATAGGCCAGTCCTGGGTTGTTAGGACTCAATGCCTGGTTCAACTGCCAGTTAGATTCCATTGAGTTACGGATACCGTTGGTGATATCTTTTGATTGACCATAGGTATAAGCTGCATTTACAGTAAGACCAAAATCAAATGCTTTGGCGACCTGTGCAGTGATGCTGTATCTGTTTCCTTCTTTTGTATTGCTCAGCAAATAAGCGTTGGTGTACGCTGTGTTGATCTTTGCACCTGAGTAAATAGGTTGCTGATGCTTGGTGTCATAAACGTAATAAGTAGGATTGTCTACATAGTTGATCTGCTGAAATTTCAGGTCATAGATCACCTTTGTATAAATTCCTTCCAGGGTAAATTTCCAACCGGCAGGTAATGTATAATCAAATGCTAGGCTGCTGCGCCATGCCTGTGGCATTTTAAATTTATTGTCAACTAAGTCAACCTGGGTGGCGCCGTTGGCATCCTTAATATCCTTGTTTTGATTCTTTACAAAATTTGCTTCACCTATATTACTGCTGAGGGCGTCTTTGATAGGATCGGTTCCAGCAGCATATGGTGTAGACGATTTTTGGTCATAGGCGCCATAGGTAACCCCATTGTTATAATAGGCATAACCCAGCCATGCAAATGGTATACGGCCAGTGAAAATACCGGTACCACCTCTGATGATGAATCGTTGATTACCCATTACATCATAATTAAATCCGAGGCGGGGCGACACCTGCAATTGTCCCAGGAAGTCGTTTTTAATATCTTTTGGCAGGGTATAGGTATAGGTTGTGCCATAGTTAGGATCAACAGGGGCTGAGGTTGTTTTGGGGCTCAGTGGCTGTTTGTTTGGTAAATCGGCCAGATCAACCCGGATACCAGGTGTCAGTTTCAACTTGCCCACCCGGATCTCATCCTGCGCATACAAACTGTACAGATTGATCTTGAAGGCTGCAGGCGGATTGTTCCAGATGTAATCACGGGTATTATCCGTATAATTAAAGTTGGTTCTAACCCGGCTAGGTTTGTTATTGAGGAAGTCGTTAACACTGCCATAAGCAACGCGGCCGTTCCAGGAGTTCACAAATCCATAGGTAATATCGTAGAACTCATTGTGAGTTCCGAATGTAAAAGTGTTATTTCCTTTAACCCAGGTAAAATTATCGGTGAATTCATAGGTCTTCTGTTTCATGTTGAAGATGGCCCCTTCTCTATCTGTACCCAGGAAGATGGTACCGCCATTGGAGGCGATCTCAACTTGTGGTAAAGATGGGTTAGAAGCTGGCTGTCTGTAGTCATGAATGTTTGAATAACCAAGCACCAGGCTATTTGATAAACTGCTGTTGAAGTTTGATTTCAACTCCAATACGGTAGAAGTTTGATTGTTCACCTGTTTGAAATCGATATCGCCAAAGCGGAAGTTCTGTTGGTCACGCTCCAGGTTGGTAGCGGATGAAGTGATCGTATTATTTCTGAGCGACAATCTGTGCTTGGGGCTGATTACCCAGTCTAACCGGTTGAAGAACTTGGTGGAATTAGAATAGATAGTAGTATTTCCATAAGCGCCGGCGCCATTGTCAATACCATATTTATTGCGCATAACCGAATCGATAGATTGGGCCTGTGCGAGGGAGATGATCGTGTTATCACCAGAACCTGCGGCCAGGATAACGGGGTCTACGCGGCGGGTGATCTCTTCATTGGTAAAGAAGAAAAGCTTGTTCTTGATAATGGGAAGACCTACTCTGAAACCGGTTTGATAGTCGTGGAATTCTGTAGGCAGTTTGCTTTTATCACCAGCATTGTTAGGCCCTACCAAAAAGGCAGACCGGCCAAATCCATATACCGAACCATGCACCTGGTTGCCTCCGCTGCGGGTTACGGCATTGATACTGCCCCCGAGGAAGTTACCGATCTTTACATCATACGGGGTAAGATATACCTGAACGTCCTGGATGGCATCTAATGATACCGGATTGGTGCGTGTACTGCTACCTGGCTGTCCGGAAGCATTGGTTTGGCCTCCGAGTGAAGGACTGAATCCGATGGCATCATTGTTAATAGCACCATCGATGGTAACGTTGTTATAGCGGAAGTTGGTACCGGCAAACGAGTTATTATTACTTTGCGGCGTAATTTTAGTCATGTCCTGCAGGCTTCTGCTCAACGTGGGCATATTCTTTATCTGGGTTTGCCCTACACTTAAATTAGCCCCTTTTAAGCCGGTTCTGGCAGAAATAGTAACCTCCGTTAAGGTTTTAGACGCTTCTGTCAATTGTGGATTGATGGTGTTGGAACCCAGTATAAGGCTAACATTTCTATCATCAGTATTAAAACCGATCGAAGAAAAACTGATGGTGTAAGGGCCACCGGCTTGAAGGTTATTTAAGTAATAATAGCCCTTGCTATTACTCACTGCTTTGGTAGTAAACCCTGTGGGCTCATGAACCAGCGATATGGTCACTCCTTCCAAAGGCGCACCTTTACTGTCTTTTATTATACCCGTCAATGAAGAAGTGGTTTCCTGTGCATACAAATCAGGAAAGAGATTAAACAAACAAAATAACAAAAGTAATCGTGTAATTAATTTTGTAATATTCATATAATGAGCGTTGATTTCTTTTTAGTTCTGGTACTGGTTTTATTTAATAGATTAAACTTTGGAACAGATTTGTTGGCAAATGCGAAGATTAATGCGCGCGTTGCGCTGTATCTTCTGATATTCACTCACCAGGTGTTTAAGTTGTTTTGTTTTGGAATCATATTCTGCGAATATGTTTTCGAGTAAAAACAACTCTTTTTTAAGTTCAGTAACGATTGCTTTTGCGGAAAAATCATGCAAACCAACAACTTCCAGTTTTTTAATAAAGTCATCCATGGTTTGTGAAAAGCCCATGTGTTGGGTTGTGGAAATATTAGCCATACTCATTGTTATGAGTGACAGAATAATGCGCTGTAAAGCGCTTTCAAAAAGGGTCGGTGTAGTTACTTAAGGATTAGATCGATGGTTGGTTGTTATCCGGAGGATTGTAATCACAGTAAGAATGATCTTCAAAAAGGAACCGCGTATTGCTTAATGTTGGGCGAAAATTATTTAACTGCTGGCAAGTTGGCTTTACATACCAGTCTTTTATATGATCGGCCCAACAGATAATTAATGAAATATGGCCGATATTGTTCTTGGAACGGGGTCTGTCGTCAGTCTTGCCCTCTTTGATCAGATTATCATTATGGAATAGCCCTTCTAATATGAACTCTGAAATAGAATCAATGTCATCATATTTTTCTACATCAAACCAGCCAATGCTATTGGTAAGATGGTCTAAGTCTACACTCACATCCAATGTGTGCAGTGCAACCAGTAAGACAATTAGTCTTGAAAAGCGATATCTGATCAGTGCTTTCAATGAGCCGCAAAGCTATTTTAACTTTAATTACGCGGGGCATGGGCGGGTATTATCAAATTGTTACCTAATGTTATCAAATTGTTAGGCAAATAGTAACGTGTAAAAAATAAGAAAGGCCGCTATTGCGGCCTTTCTCTGCTTTGTAGATTATTTAGGTTAGCTGTCCCCCCCCCCCCCCGCTTGCTCCGGCGGCAGATAACAGCGGAACGTAGCGCCATTGCCAGGTCTGCCTTCTGCAGTGAGATAGCCGCCATGGGCATTGGCTATTTTTTGACAGATCGTAAGTCCGGTACCTGAGCCCCGGTACTCTTCGCGCGAATGCAGGCGCCCGAAGATAGTGAACACCTTGTCTGCATCGGCCTGGTTAAACCCAATGCCATTATCAGTTATACTGATGCATAAAAATTGTTCTTCAAAGTTAGGCCCTTCAATCTTCTTTTCAATAGCGCTGACTATTTCTATCACCGGGGTATTACCGGCCGGTTGAAATTTGATCGCATTATCTAAAAGATTATAGAATAAACTGTACAACATTTCCTGCGAACCGGTAATAACCGGCAGATTGGCGACGTGAATAACGGCGCTCGTTTCTTTTATCTTTTTTTCCAGTGAGCCCACTACCTGTTGCAGCAGTTGTTGTAAGTTCACCTGGGTATGGGTAATATTGAAGCTGTTCAGGCTGCTAAGGGAAAGTATATCATCGAGTAATAAATTTATCCGGTTCAGCGATGCCTGTATCCTGCGCAGGCCGGCCTTGCTGCTGTTCGATAAACGAACACCATCCTGGATCATGATCATCTCCAACGTGGTATAAACCTTTTTTATTGGTTCTTTCAGGTCGTTACTCGTTATAGTGGTAAAGGTGGCCATCTCCGCATTAGCCTTTTCAAGCAGTTGGTATCTTTCTTTTAATGCATGGTTCAATTGTTCCAGCTTTCTTTCCGCTTTTATCCGGTGCGATACATCATGCATGATGTTCATCACGCCTATGATCTTTTTATCATCATCGAATAACGGGATAAAATGATTCTCGTAGAAGCTTCTGTAAAAGATTTCAGCTTTCGCCGGAAGAAAACATTTTTTTCCCTGGAAGGCTAAGGTGAAGGCATGCATGGTTTCAATATCTTCCTGTAACTGAGGAAATATTTCCACAAGATGCTTGCCAAGCGCTTCTTCTTTTTTAATTCCGGTAATAATTTCATTGGACTTGTTCCAGCTAATGATCTCCCAATTGTTGTTGATAGCCATTAAACGGTCAATGCTGGCGTCATTCAATTTTTCAGCAAGATGCATTTCGTCGTATTGGTTTGTATTGCTGACCATGGTTAGAAGGTTTATTGGTGCTACAAGTAGTATATGAATAGTAAATTAAGTGTTTTCATTTTTTTTATAAAATATTGATTTTGTACTTCAAAGGTAGTACCTTTAAGTACTATCGTAATGCTGATTACGATCAGCGTATACATCATCTTTCTCTTTGGCCCGCTGTGGCAAAAATTTTCCTATAAAGATTATACCACACATTGATCCTTCACCGGAAAATGATTGCATTTCCTGATTCAAGTCTCCCAATGAAATCCACGTTCATGCTTAAACATTAAACTAATCTTATGACCTTACATGTACTGATCATTGATGATGATGAAGATGAGTTGATGGTAATAACAAAAGCCCTTGAAAGGTTAAACATTCCATTTAAATGCACGCTGGCAACCAGCGGTGAGCAGGGTTTAAAGCAACTGTTTTCTGTGAAACCTGATATAATCTTTGTCGATTACCAAATGCCAGGTATGAATGGCCTGGAATGTTTGCGTGCAATCAGGAAACTTGAACATTGCAACAAGACATTGGTGATCCTGCATTCCAGTGTAATGGAGAAGCGTATTCAATTGATGGGTAGCGATCTGGGGGCGTCTGCCTGTATCAATAAACCTGATTCAGTATCCCAATTAACTCATTTCCTGGACAGCTTTTTACACGAGCATGCATTAATGTAACCCGCTCAAAAACAAAACATGCCTATGTTTGCGTATCATTCATTTTATTGAGTACGCTGATGAGCAACGCAAAGGAAACGGCCCGGTTTAAAGAGATCAACAAGGCTTTTTTATCTCCCCATTCCAAAATAGTATTAATTGCCTCGCACCGGGGTATCCACCACGAATTTCCCGAGAATTCTATGGCTGCTTTTAAAAAAGCAATTGAGTTGGGTATCGATATTATCGAAATTGATGTGCGTCATACCCAAGACGATTCATTGGTGATCATGCACGACGCCACCGTTGACCGGATGACCAACGGAAAAGGCCGCGTTGACGAATTTACTTTCTCAGCGCTCAGGAAGCTGCGCCTGACGTTCAACGGGCAGGTAACCGAGGAAAAAATTCCCACACTGGAAGAAGTGCTTACGCTGGCAAAAGGAAAGATCCTGGTTGATCTGGATATAAAAACCAACTGCCTGCCCCGGGTTATGCAGCTGGTGCAACAAACACAAACCGAAAACACCTGCTTTTTCTTTTTAAGCAAGGACTTTCATGACAAAATGTTGAAGGAGAAAAACCCGGAATTGAGAACGCTGGTAAGAACGCGTAGCGAAGCTGATGTTGACGCTTTATTTTCGGTAACCAAAACCGAAGCGGTTCATATTGATGAAAAACATAATATCGAAGCTGTAACTAATAAAATAAGAAACAACGGCGCCCGGGTATGGATCAATGCCCTGGGTGAGGTAGATAAAAAAGCTGCTGCCGGCGACCTCGAAGCTTATGGCGAATTAATAAAGAACGGCGCCAATATGATCCAGACCGATTACCCCGCGCTGTTATTGAAATACCTGAAAAGCAAAGGTCTTTATTATAATTAAGGGCGCAACTCAATGAAAATCAACCATTCTTAACATTTCACCCCCTGATTATAAATAGTTGGGTCCTCTGTTTAAATTATTTAACCAAACCCCAAATCCCATATCTTCATAGCAATGAAATACCTGAAGATTTTATATGTGCAAGTGATCCTGGGCATCATAGCCGGTATACTGGTTGGCTGGCGGTTTCCTGAGTTTTCGCCAACGGCCAAACTCATCAGTGATACCTTCATCAATATGATCAGGATGGTGATCACTCCGGTGATCTTTCTCACCATTGTGTTGGGGATCTCCGGCGCCGGTGATATGAAAAAAGTAGGTCGCGTAGGGTTAAAATCCCTGATCTATTTTGAAGTAGTGACCACGCTCGCGTTGGTGATCGGCCTGATAACCGCCAACCTGGTAAAACCCGGCAAAGGCATAAAAGCCAGTACTACCGCTACCCAACAGGTAACAGAAATTTCGGAGCAGGCCAAACATATGAACTGGGGCGAATTCTTCTCGCACATTGTTCCCTCCAACATTGTCGACGCCTTTGCGAAAGGTGACATTTTACAGGTATTGTTTTTCAGCGTGCTGTTTGCCATTGGCTTGAAAATGCTGGGCAATTCCGGCAAGGGGTTGCTCAATACATTTGAAAACTTCAATAAGGTATTGTTCAATGTGCTGAAGATAGTGATGCGGTTAAGCCCTGTCGGCGCTTTTGGCGGTATGGCCTACACCATTGGCAAGTTTGGTTTTACTACCCTGATCGTTTTAGGTAAACTGATGTTGACCTTCTACCTCACCGGCATTGTTTTCATTTTTGTAGTGCTCAACCTCATCTGCCGGTATTTTGGCATCAGTTTGTGGAAGCTGTTAGGTTATATAAAAGAAGAAATTTTAATTGTGCTGGGCGCCAGCAGCAGCGAGGCGGTATTGCCCTCTGTGATGCAAAAATTAACCGCGGCTGGTTGTGAAAAAGAAGTGGTTGGGCTGGTAATACCCACCGGGTACAGTTTCAACCTGGATGGCACCACTATTTACCTGAGCATGGGCGTTATTTTTCTGGCGCAGGCATTTAACATCGATCTTTCCTTGGGGCAGCAGCTAACAGTAATAGGTATCCTTTTGCTAACCAGTAAAGGCGCCGCCGGTGTTACGGGCAGTGGCTTTATTGTACTGGCCAGTACCCTTACCGCATTAAAAGTGATCCCCCTCGAAGGGCTGGCTTTATTAATAGGCGTTGACCGTTTTATGAGTGAAGGCCGGGCTATTATTAATTTCATAGGCAACACCATTGCAACCGTGCTCATTGCCAAAAGCGAAAAAGCACTGGACATTACTACCTATCAAACGATTGTTGAAAAGAAAAAGACAACAGTGGTTCCCCGAGCGCCTATAGAAGTTAACCAGTTGACCAGTTAACAAGTTAACAAAACCGAGCGGAGTTGATGGCTCTATTCATCATACTGGTCAACTGATCAACTGGTTAACTCGTCAACTTGTTAACTTGTCAACTAATTACTAGTTTAGTGCCCCAAATAAACAGGACATGAAAAAAGCATCTGTTTTACTCATTGTATCCATTTTATTTATAACAGCCTGTAATAATTCCGATTCCGAAACCGCTGAAAAAAAGAAGAATACCATAGCCTGCCCCTCCGGTGGTAAGGTAGATGTTGCCACCATAGAGCGCATCACCGGAATGAAGGGTGTTGAAAAGAACGGCGAATACAAGATCACCGTACCGCAGAACGATCTTAAAATGATGGTGGATGGGTTTAAAATAATTCCACCCATGGGGTTAAGCAGCTGGGTTGCTTTTACTCCCTGTGGCGACAGCGCCATGGTAATGGGCGATTTAATCCTAACAGAGATTGATTTAAAATGGATCCAACAGGAAGTGGTGAGCCAGGGATTCTCTATTACGGCCATCCATAACCATTTTGTGCGCAACCGCCCAACAGTGATGTATATGCACATTGATCGTAAGGCCAATATTACCACCCTGGCCAATGGCGTAAGATCAATCCTCAACAAAATAAAAGAAATAAGAGGCTTGGATCCCGCAGGCGAAAAAGCCGACAGCGTACAAAATACCCTGAATGTTGCCCAGCTCGATGGTATTATGGGACAAAAGGGTGAAATGAACAAAGGCGTTTACAAGTATACCATCGGCCGGCCCGATGTGCAATTGTTGGAGCACGGCATTCCCGTAAGCAGCTTTATGGGTTTCAATACCTGGGCTGCCTGGCAGGGCACACCGGATAGAGCGGCCGTATGCGGTGATTTTGTGATGCTCGAAGCCGAAGTAGCGCCGGTAATAAAGGCATTGGTGATCCATGGCCTTGAAGTGGTGGCCGTTCATAATCATATGGTACATGAAGAACCCAAAACATTTTTCCTGCATTACTG
This sequence comes from Niastella sp., assembly GCF_045805085.1. Classification (NCBI taxonomy): domain Bacteria; kingdom Pseudomonadati; phylum Bacteroidota; class Chitinophagia; order Chitinophagales; family Chitinophagaceae; genus Niastella; species Niastella sp. The sequence continues at coordinate 12,293 of NZ_JBJMLX010000254.1, read as the reverse complement.
GGGCGTGGGCAATGCCGAGCAAATGGCCAGGGGACTACGGGCTGCGCTGGATGAAACCGGGAAAGGCATGGCCCATTAGAGTATACAAAGGCTTAATTTACATTTCTATAGAAAGGTTAATTGAATTTCGGATATTTGCGGCAGAAAAGACATGGTGACAAAACCATGTCTTTTCAACTTATATAATATGGAAATCCTGATTATCCTGCTGTTGATCCTGCTTAATGGAGTTTTTTCCATGAGTGAGATTGCCCTCGTTTCCTCCCGGAAATTCAAGCTGGAGAATGCTGCCCGCAAGGGAAATTCCAACGCCCGCAAAGCACTGGAACTGGCAAACAACCCCAACACATTTTTATCAACCGTTCAAATTGGCATTACCCTCATCGGTATTTTGACCGGTATTTATAGTGGTGAGAAAATAGAAGACAACCTGCGCCTGGCTATTGAAAAAATTGACTGGCTAAAAGAATACTCCCAAAGCGCTTCAGTGGCTGTGATCGTTGTGGTGATCACCTTTTTCTCCATTGTTTTTGGCGAACTGATCCCCAAACGCATCGGGTTGATGTTTCCTGAAACAATCGCTTCCGTGATGGCCACCCCCATGATCCTCGTTTCAATCATTACCAAACCCTTTATTTGGTTACTCACCAAAACAAATGATATCTTCCTGGGCCTCTTCGGCCTGAAAGAGCAAAAAGATGTAATTGTAAGTGAAGAGGAAATAAAGGCCATTGTACAGGAAAGCGCCGAGGGGGGCGAAATTCAGCAAATTGAACAGAACATAGTAGAAAGGGTTTTTGCCCTGGGCGATATAAAAGTAAACGAATTGATGACGCATCGCAGCGACCTGCAGTGTTTCAATATCACCGACGGCCTGGCCGTCATTAAAGAAAAAGCACAGATCGAAGCCCACTCCGTGTATCCGGTTTATAAACAAACAATGGATAACATGGTAGGCGTTGTGTCGGTAAAAGATATTTTTCCAAAAGATTTCACTGTAACAAAATTTAACCTGGCCGACTTTTTACGGCTGCCGGTAATGGTACCCGAATCCGCGCCTGCTTATAAGGTGCTGGAAAAATTCAAGGAGAGCAAGATGCATTATGCTTTTGTGCTCGATGAATATGGAACGGTGATAGGCATGGTGAGCATGGACGATATCCTTGATGCCTTGATTGGTGATGTAACCGAATACAACCAGCAGGAATTTCAGATCATCCGGCGGGATGACAACAGCTGGCTGGCAGATGGCGGTTATCCCTATTTTGAGTTTTTGAATTACTTCCATTTACAAAACCGGAAGCTGGAAGAAGGCGAGTACAATACGCTGGCTGGTTTGGTATTGCATGTGACCGGTTATATCCCCAATACCGGTGACGTCATAAAATGGAACGAATTTGAATTTGAGATAGTTGACCTGGACGGTCCAAAGATTGATAAGATCCTGATTAGAAAGAAATAAAACGTTTTGCTGACATTATATTTTGGCGCGTTGTTAAAAAAATATTTTGATTATTCATTAAACGCCGTAGTTTAGTCCCGTTGTTCGCGGAATCAAGATCCTGTTGGCCCGTTAAATTAAACGCTGAAAATCCTTGGCATTTCAACCTGAATACATTGAGATTGATTTACTGAAGCTGGTTGCTGACGGTGACAGGAATGCGTTTACCCAGATCTATAACAATTACCGCAATAAAATTTACTCCATCGCCTACGAGCTTACCGAATCAACAGGCGTAGCGGAAGAAATTGTACAGGATGTTTTTTTAAAGGTTTGGGTAAAAAGGGAAACGCTTCATGAAGTGGAACATTTCAGGGCTTACCTGTTTACGATCACGCGTAATTATGTATTTGCAGCCTTAAAAAGAATTGCCCGCAGGGAAAGCCTGGAAGTAAGCGCTATGGAAGGCACACCGCTGTATCACCACGATACCGAGGACCAGGTGCAGCACAACGAATACACCCGCATTTTACAAGCCGCCATCGACCGCCTGCCCGAACAACAAAAGCAGGTATACAACCTCATAAAAAAAGAAGGCCTGAAAAGGGAAGAAGCCGCCGCCGCGTTGCAGCTGTCGCCCGAAACCGTAAAGACGCATCTGGCTGCTGCCATGCGCAGCATCAGGACCTATTGCCTTACCCGCCTCGACGTTACCATTGCGTTGATCATCCTGATGCGTCATTATTAACTAGCTGATCCTCACTGTAAATCCTGCTCCCCAAAAATTATTTTAAAATATTTTCACCCACACTCACCCAAACAGGTTTGCGCAGCACTCTCTATTTGTACAGGTGACCCAAGTGTAACAACGGTCAAAACACCCAACTGTAGATTATGGCTTCAAAGCTGGAATATTTATTAAACAGGTACGCTGATAAAACGGCAACGCCCGAAGAGAAGGAAGAGCTGATGCGTTTGCTGCAGGAAAACAGCAACGATAAAACCGTGCAACAAGTGATAGATAAAATGATTGCTGAACGGCCTGTAGCGCATGAGATGTCTGAAAAAACGGCCCAGGCTGTATTACAGGCAATCTTTGAAGCCGATGAAACCCCGGTGGTTACTATGGGAACAACACCTGTACGCCGCATGCCTTACTGGCGCATCGCAGCAGCCGCAATTGTATTGCTGATGGTAACAGCTGGTGGCCTGTTGTGGATGAACAATAATTCCAAAACACAGGTAGCGAAAGTTGATAAGAAGAATGATGTGGCGCCTGGTGGTAATAAAGCGGTGCTTACGTTGGCCGATGGCAGCACCATTGTGCTGGATAATGAAAAGAATGGGGTGGTAGCGCAGGAAGGCAATGCAAAAGTAGTAAAGCTGAAGAATGGACAATTGATGTATGCAAAAGCTGATCGTCAATCGGCTGATGCAAATGCGCCAGTGGTATACAACACCTTGTCAACACCTAAAGGCGGTCAATACAATATTGAATTACCCGATGGAAGTAAAGTGTGGTTGAACGCAGCCTCCTCCATCACGTATCCCACCACCTTCAATGCAAAAGAAAGAAAAGTGCAGGTTACCGGTGAAGCCTACTTTGAGGTAGCCAAGTTAGTGACCGTAAAAGATGGTAGGCGCGTGCCTTTTACTGTTGACATTGTCGCTGCTGGAAACTATTCCCCCCCAACCGGGGGGGCTAGGGTGGGTCGTCATGATTTAGGACAGGTACAGGTGTTAGGTACACACTTTAACATCAACGCCTACGACGATGAAGAAGCTGTGAAAACAACGCTCCTGGAAGGCTCTGTAAAAGTTACCAAAGATGTTGCCTCTGCTTTATTAAAGCCGGGCGAACAGGTATCCTTATCCCAGTCATCCCATTTATCCCACCCCATCCCAGTTCAGACAGATGCGGTAATGGCCTGGAAGAATGGAGTGTTCCATTTTGAAAATGCCGATATAAAAACAGTGATGCGGCAGGTATCGCGCTGGTACGATGTGGAAGTAGTTTATAAAAGAAGCCTTGATAAAGATGATCCTTTGTTCTTTGAAGTAACACGAAACACCAATTTGTCTGACGTGTTACGGGTGTTGAACCTGGCCGGCGGCGCCAGATACAGCATCCTGGATAAAAAGATCATTGTCCAATAATAGTTCTGATGTAACGCTGAAAAATTCGATTACCCTAATTAAAACATTGAAATGTCCCATGAAAATCTTTACACAAATAAAGAGAAGGATCGTCATGCCTAAAATGCTGTCCGCAGTATTGTTTTTGATGATCCTGTTCACGCAAACGGCTTCGGCGCAACGTGTGTTCGCGCATCCTGGCATCAGCCACAAACGCTCTGACCTTGACCGTATGAAATATATGGTGCAGGCAGGCAAAGAACCCTGGAAAACCTCTTTTACAAACTTCACCAGGAACACGTACGCCAGCTATAACTATGCGGTACAGGGCGATCCCAGTGTTACCAGCCTGGTAGTAAACTCAACCGACGCTGGCTTTAATTACGAAAAATTCAAGTACGATGCATTGGCAGCCTATTATAACGCCATCATGTGGTATATCACCGGTGATGATAGAAATGCGCAGAAAGCAGTACAGATCTTCAATGCATGGGCAAACCTCAAACATATTAATTCAGGTGGAACGCAGGCGCTGGATGCAGGCCGCGTGATCTGGAAAATGCTGGAAGGCGCTGAGATCATTAAAAGCACCTATACTGGCTGGTCAGCAGGTGACGTTGCCAAATTCAAGGCAATGCTGGTATATCCTGGTTATTCAACTACACAGGAGCCAACTTCAGCACTCCAAACTGAAGATGCTACCTTCTACTGGTATATGTACAATGGTGATCCAGGTCGTCATGGCAACCAGGGCATTTTTGCCATGCGCGGTATTATGGCGATGGGGATCTTCATGGATAATGAAGTGATGTACGATCGCGCCCTGCGTTATTTAACCGGTCAGCCTCACCGTGCAGATGATTTACCTTATCCGTCAGGTCCACGTTCGGTGTCGGCCAATCCTACGGCTACCTACGATTATTACGACGAATATACCCTGGGCACAACCGTGGGAACAACACCCGACTATGGTTATAATGAACTTATTGGCAATTACATCTGGGAAAACGGTCAGTGCCAGGAAGCCTCAAGGGATCAGTCGCACCCGGTTACCGGGGTTGCCATCATAAACACCATGTGTGAAATGGCCTGGAATCAGGGCTATGATATGTATAGCTTCCTTGACTATCGTCCATTACTGGGAATAGAATTTGGAATGCGCTACAATGCATCGCTCAACTATTCATTCTCCGATCAACCTGCACCCTGGGAACCTACTGCAGCAAGCGGTGAATTCATTCAGCGCAGAGACCGTACCGGTCGCTGGTTCTCCAAAAAAGTAAATCCTTATTCAGAAAAGGAGTTTACCAAATTGACAAGAGGAACGAATTTTAAATTCAGCGAATATCCTTTCCATGAAATGGCATTGGCGCATTACCGTGACCGTGTTGGCCTTAGTCCCGACAAATACAAATGGTTGCAACGCGTGTTCGACATTTCAACAAGAGAATCTGGTGTAGAAGGACAGGGCTTCCAGGTTGACTTCCCTGGTTGGGGCGGTCTTACTTTCCGTAGACCAGCCAATTGTCCTGGTGATCCCGTTGAATTTGTAAATGGCCAGCCAGTTTACAGAATGAACCTGGCGCCTGGTAAAATTGAAGCGGAAAATTTTGACCACTTCACTACCGATGGACAGGGCAAAGTATACAATGATAATACAACCGCCAATACCGGTGGTCAATATAGAACTGGTGAGGCCGTAGATATCACCACCTGTTCAGAAGGTGGCTACGCAGTAACCGGTTTGGAAAATGGCGAGTGGGTTAATTATACCATCGCAGTTCCACAGGCTGGGACGTACAAATTGAAAATGCGTTATTCAGCTGTGGCTGCCAATGGCGCTTTGAAAGTAGAGTTTGATGGTACTGACAGAACCGGTGCGTTTGGTGTGCCTTTCGGCAGTGTGTTCTCAACAGGCGCCAATGACTGGCGCGAGATCACTGTGGGTTCAGCCTTCTCCCTGCAGGCTGGTGTGCAAAGCATGCGCGTATCCATCGGCGGCGCCAGCAATGCATTCAACATTAACAATTTCACCCTGGTTTATATAGGAAGCCTGCAGGCACAAACGATCAACTTCGGTAATATCCCTGTAAAGAAAATGGGTGATCTCGAGTTCGAGCCGGGCGCTACAGCCACTTCAGGTTTACCTGTTTCTTACACCAGCTCTAACCCCGGCGTTGCTACAATTGTAGATGGCAAAATTCACATCGTTGGTTCAGGTGTGGTAACCATTACGGCTGCACAACCCGGTGATGATAACTATGCGGCAGCAACCAACGTAGCACAAACATTAACCATCACAGGCATTGCCGCCGGTGACTATATGTCAACGGGCAATATGGCCTGGAACGGCGGTACATGGAACATCTCGAATGGGAATGGCGGAGTAAGTGGCACCACTACTACGGCGCCAACCAGCAGTACCAATGTGCATATAATGCCGGGGCATACGGTCACCCTGGCCACTACGGCCGGGGTCAGTAAAAATCTTACCGTTTACACCGGAGCTACCTTGTTACAACAGGTAGCTCTCACGGTTTCCGGATTAACTGTTATCAGCGGTACGGAAACTATGTCAAACACCCTTACTGTAAATGATTTCTCAATTACAGACTCAGGGGTAGTGGCTTCACTGACGGCGCCTGCAGGTAGTGTACAGAGCCTGATCACCAACAAGGCTACCACCATTGCCATCAATGGTCGTTTGGGTGCGCCAGCCGGTTCAGCAATAACCGCTGTTGGTTCCGGTATCAGGGTGTTTGTAAGTGGAACAGGAAACACCACCTTTACTGGTAACGGTGTGGTGAACATTGCCCGATTCTCTCCTAATGCTGCACAAAGCTCTACGCAGAACATAGTGATTGATATAGATATGGAGTTGCGCAACTACGCAGGTGCCACAGTTGCCAGTCTCACTTTGCAAAATGGGAATAACGGATCTGGTATCAAGACACTTACCATTAATGAAGGGAAAACGGTTACCCTGAATGGAAACAGCGGTCTGGGCGCATTTCACGGGCAATATGGCGCCGGCTATGGCTTCAGTTCCTATAATAATACAGGTGGAAGCATGACCTATAATATTAATGGTACACTCGATTGTTCCAACGCCCAGTTTAACCTGCTAACAAATCAGCAGTCAGGGAACAATGAACTTATAGTTAATGTAAACGGAAAATTGAAACTCGGGTCTACGGTCCGGTTATTCCGTTATATACCCACCCAGAAGATCAACATTAACATTGGCGATGCCGGCATAGTTGATGGGGCTGCTTCAGCCCTGAACCTGAATAGCGCTGCCAGTGGACAAAGTATAAACGGTAGTAACTTCACCGGAACTGCTGCTGCTGCAACCGGTTTAGGGGGCGTTTTATTCAGTGGCAACAACCCGCTTGTGGGAACCTACACTTTTGCAGGTAATGGTGGTGCCGGATATGTAACCCCACCTGCTGTGATCTTCACAGGTGGTACATTATCAAACGCGCAATTGCCCACTTACGCTATTGCCAACCTTACTGATGGTGTAGTAACCGGCATCACTGTAATTTCAACTGGTACTTATAGCGTAAAGCCAACCGGTCTGCAATTTGTAGGTGGGGGCGCACCAACACAATGGTTTGTCATGAAGGGTGATAATCAGTCGGGAACCTTCACCCGCCTTACAAATGCTGGCGTGGCCACGCCTTTGTGGATTGGCGCTGGCGACAGCTACAACCCCGTAACCGTGAAACCTGCCATAGGTACGGTCTTCACAGCAAATGTAAAAAAGGGAAATTTGTCAGTGGAAATGCCTTACGATAGCCATGCTATCAACAACAGCTGGACCATTCAGCCAGCCAATCCTTCTCCAACAGATATTACTTTTGGCTACAATACTGCCGATGCCAATGCGCAATGTGATGTAGCCGCTGCTATGCGACTGGTAACAGGCAACACAGCCCAATTGAGCGTTCAGGCCGCACTCGCTGATACACCAACCACAGCTGCCGCCACCAATTACGAGGTAAGCTATACAGGTGTAACCAGCTTCCCGGTATTTAATTTATTGAATATCGGAAAACAAACCATCACATTCAGTGCTTTGCAACCTGTACTGGTAACCGATGGCGATTTTGATGCAGGTGCCACAAGTACCTCTACGTTACCAATTGACTACACAAGCGCTGATACTTCAGTAGCTACCATTGTAAATGGTAATATTCATATCGTATCAGCAGGTAAAGTAACCATCACTGCCTCGCAAAATGGTGATGTTTTTTACCTGGATGCCGACAGTGTTTCAACGCAACTGATCGTTAACAAAGCTTTCTTTGTAGATGGCGATAAAGATGGTGTAGGTGCAGGCGCAGCTGTATTATTTGCACAGAATGATGCTCCGGCTGGATACTCCGCCGACAGCACAGACTGTAACGATAATGACGCTGCCGTTCAAAAACCGCTGTTGTATTATATAGATGCCGACCATGATGGCTTTGGTGATGTTACAGCAGAAATGCTGTGTAATTCAACCGCTCCTTATGGTTATGCAACCAATAATACCGATTGTAACGACAACGATGCTACGGTGCATACCCCGGTTGTATACTATGTAGATGCCGACCACGATGGGTTTGGTTCTAATATGTCTGCTTCATTCTGTTCATCAATCCCACCTGCTGGTTATGTAACCAACAACCTGGATTGTGATGATACCAGATTATTGTATGCCGATGAGGATGGTGACGGATTAGGCGCGGGTGCTCCTGTTGCCTGTGGTGTTGCCAACAACTCAGATTGTGACGACACCAACCCGGTTCAATTAACAGTTTCTATTCCTGATGTATACGTGGTAGGTCCTGGTTCTACTGAAAAAAATACCATCTATGTCGGGTATGGTTCTTCTTCGCTGCTCCTGGTAGCTAAACCTGCGGGTGGTACTGCTCCGTATAGCTATAAATGGAGTACGAACAAGAATACACCTTCGATCACTGTTACCACTGCCGGCACATACAGCGTAACCATCACCGACGCTAAAGGATGCAGCATGTCAGCTTCGATCCGCATTGGATCAGTAAATGTATCGTGCGGCCTCCTTGATGACAAAGTGATGATCTGTCACAATGGCCAAAGCCAGTGTATTGCACAATCAGCTGTACCGGCCCACCTGAAAAATGGTGACAAACTGGGTTATTGCAATGATGATGATGCCATCTCGGATGTTACCGCTTATCCAAACCCGGTAATAGGCAACCACTTCGTGGTAAAAACACCTGATTATCTTATCAACAAGCAGATCACGATCACCCTCACCGATCTGTTTGGTAAAGTAGTGTATCAAAAAACAGTAATGAATACTTCCGGTACCATCGATGTGCAGCTCGACAGAAATGTTAAGTTGGGTATCTATGTGCTGAAAGTGAACAACATTGCAGTTACCAAGTTGCTCATACTGTAAAAATAAGTAAGAGATAAAAAGCAAAAGCCTCCCGATGCATCGGGAGGCTTTTGCTTTTTCATTATTTTTTAATCTTTCACTGTAATAAAGCCCTACTGTTGTACGTTGCTGATATCTGAAATTATAATAATATACCACTGATTGGTTTTTGTATTACTTTTGCGGCCAAGTATAAGCCCTATTTGGAAGCAGTTGAAGCCCATACCGATGAAACATTACTCTCTCTGGTAGCCGATGGAGACAAAGAAGCGTTTACCATGCTGTATCGTCGTTACTGGGAATCATTATTTGCAACAGCTGCAAGAGCGCTTCGCTCAAAGACGGATGCTGCCGACCTGGTTCAGGATATTTTTTTGTCTATCTGGAACCGCCGCCACGAAATTCGGATCACCGGTTCACTGGGCGCTTACCTGCAAACCAGTGTCAGGTACAAAGTCATAAAGTATATTGAAAAGAATATTACCCGCCGCGATTATCTTGTCTTGCTTACCGAGGTGCTTGTCAATTATCAGCCACCCGATGCCGAATCACAACTACAAATAAAAGAACTGCAACACGTCATTCAGTCGGCCGTTGAACAAATGCCCAACAAGATGCGTGAAGTATACCAGCTTAGCCGCAAACATCATTTAACTCATAAGGAAATTGCCGAACGCCTCGACATTTCAGATGAAACAGTAAAGAAGCATATCCAACATGCTTTACAAATTATTAAAACTGCCATCAGCCTGAACGCTACTACATTTGCGGTTTTGCTCCTGCAATGGATGAAGTAGTAAAATTCCGGTATTCCCAATGTGATATTTTACATGTGTGAGCTATGAATACGATTGTTTTTTAACCGATCCGGGTAAGGTATGCCTGCTTCCGGCCGCCCGGGAAAAAATTTTTTATTTTTTATACCCCCTCGGGTCTTTTTACCGGACAGTATATACGTTGCCAGAATTTTTATATGATTGTTTATGAATCAAACACAGGCAACTGATCTATTAAATAGATACAGTAGCGGAAATTGTACGGTTGCAGAGCAGCAGCTTGTTGAAGCGTGGTACCAGGAATTGGTGAACACCGGTGAGCTGGAATATGGAGAAGGAGAAAAAGGATCAATTCAGGAAGCCATTGAAATAGAATTACTGCAAAGCATTGCAACCGATGAAATACCTTATACGTCGTATACCGGGGAAACACCGGTTCGTCAAATGCACAACAGAACCTGGTGGGCTGCGGCTGCCATCCTGTTATGTTTATCAGGCACCGTAGTCTATTTGCTGAATAAAAGAGCGGCAACAGATCTGGCAAAAGCCGGATCCACTTTAAAGAACGATGCAGAGCCTGGCAGCAATAAAGCGGTGCTTACCCTGGCGAATGGCAAAACCATCCTGCTCGATGATGCTGCAAATGGGGTAGTAGCGCAGGAAGGGAAAGCAAAACTGGAAAAACCCGATGATGGAAAACTGGTGTATTCTTCTGACAACAGCAGCGGCGAGGGCCCATTGTCGTATAATACCCTGGCCACTCCCCGCAAAGGACAATACCAGTTGCGGTTACCCGATGGCACAAAAGTGTGGTTGAATGCAGCATCTTCCATTCATTATCCCACCGGTTTCAGGGGGAAGGAAAGAAGAGTACAAATAACGGGCGAAGCCTATTTTGAAGTGACGCACGATAAAGAGATGCCTTTTATTGTGGAAAAAGGCGACATGCAGGTGGAAGTGTTGGGTACACACTTTAACGTAAATGCCTATGACGACGAAAGCGCCATAAAAACTACTTTGCTGGAAGGAAGCGTGAAAGTAGTGAGGCAGTGGGCAGTTGACAGTGGGGAATTGGCAAAAGGTAAAAGGCAAAAGGCAAAGGATAAAATTCAGGAAGTTGTGTTAAAGCCAGGCGAGCAAGCCATAGCGGCGGCCCATTCATCATTGACCATTCACCATTCACCTGACCTGGAACAGGTCATCGCATGGAAAAACGGATTATTTCACTTTGAAAGTGCAGATATAAAAACGGTAATGCGCCAATTGGCCAGATGGTATGATGTAGATGTTGTATATGAGGGCCCAGCTGTTAAAAATGATCCTTTGTTTGTTGAAATTTCAAGGAACACCCGGTTGTCAGATGTATTGAAGGTGTTGCAGGAGTCGGGTAGTGCGAAATTCAGCATTCAGGGGAAAATGATCATTGTTAAATAACCCCCTAATATATGTATGTCCTATTTGAGACCATCCCTGGAAAAACCCGGGAATTCATAACCTATGAAAACGATTTCCATCACAGAATGGAAACCGGCGCCATACCATTAAGCGCTACTATAAAAGACTTTACTCATGCCGGGCTGCAACATATTCTTGCCTTGTGCAGCCGAACAACGATCCTTATCTGAAATATTGACAAACGAAGCCATGCCTGCTTAATGCAGTTCGGAGCGGTATGTCCGTCGCTGAATGTGCAATAAAAAAGGTATGTCTGAAAAATAGTGTAATAAAGTTTCCTGTTAACCTGAAACAAAAAACCGCCCCGACTGCAATCGGTGCGGTTGATAAAAATTCAGGCTAATGCAATAGAAGACTCGATATCCTTATTGTTTAACCCAAACAATCCCAACGGCAACGTCGGGAGTGCTAAATCCAAATTTATGTATTTAATTCATTGCCTCCACCGCTATTTGAAGAAAATAAAGGTGGGGCGTAAAGAACTGATCCTAATGAATTACCTAACCATTTTTCTATTAGCCACCTGTTTACATCTCTCTGCCGGCGTGTACTCCCAAAAGGTTACATTATCTGGTGAGAACATTTCTCTGAAATACGTTTTTAAAGAAATTAAAAAGCAAACTGGGTATACGTTTGTTTACAGAGAAATTTTATTGCAACGAGCCGGAAAGGTTAACATAAATGTGCGGAATGCTTCTATTCAACAGGTACTTGATATTTGTTTCAGAAATCAGCCGCTTTCCTATAGCATCATCAACAACAATATAGTTGTTGTAAAAGAAGCGGTAGTGGCCGCACCACCGCCGGTTGTGGCAGTGGAAAAACCGGTAATGGCGAAAGCGCCCCCAATAAAAATTACCGGTATTATCCTGGCTGAAAATGGCACGCCCCTGCAAAACGCCAACGTAAGTGAAAAAGGAAAATTGAATTCCGTTATTACAAAAGCCGATGGCACATTTACCATGATGGTAGAAGGGCCACAATCAGTGCTGGTTATCTCTTATGTGGGTTTTGACGATAAACTGGTGCCTGTTGGCGATCAAACCGAGCTTACCATTAAATTAACCACCAC